>SVQW01000018.1 GCA_015065085.1 Oscillospiraceae bacterium
ACTACCCGGAAAAGAGCTTTGTTTTCTCTTCTTCGGGTAGTTTTGTCGTATACTGTTGCAAGCAGGAAATTTGTGTGCCAAATTTCGTTTATATTAAAGATAACTGTCCTTAGCAACCCTGCTCTTTCTCCTGCATTTTTTAACGTTTTCTTGTACTCACAAACACTCTGAGAAGCATTGGCGGAAGGGCGATGGCAAACGCCATTACCCCGGCGCATGCAAGGGTCTCAACGCATTTTGCAAGCCCCGCGGCAGTGTCGCCGTTAACAAAAAAGCGCATGGTATGATAAAGCCCAACTCCGGGGACAAGGGGTATAACACCGGGTGTTATATAAATGAGCGCCGGCATTTTCCTTATGCGCGCCAGTATTTCGGCACAAACACTGATAAAAAGCGTACCGAAAAAATATCCGAACATAAGAGAAATGTTCTCACAGCATATGTCATACACCACATAGCTCAGTCCGCCTATAATGCTTGAAGCGGCTATGGCTTTTACGGGAGTTCTGAAAAGAATTGCAAAAAACAGCGTTGCCATGGAGCAAATAAAGAAATCGTAAATAAGCTCTATCATAAAACTACCCCCTGCGACATGAATATTCCAAATCCTACCGCAGCGCCTGCCGCAAGGGCAATAGCCATACTCAAAGCCTCCATTACGCTGGCTGTACCGCTTACGTAGTCGCCGCTGATGGTGTCTCGGATGGCATTGGTCATGGCAAGACCCGGCAAAAGGGGCATCATCGCACCGACTATCACTGCCTCAAGATTTGTTTCAAGTCCTATCGGAGTAACGGCAAGCGACACAAGTATGGCTGCACCTGCGTCTACCAATCCGCCCAGAAGGTTATTTACAAAGCTGTATACCCCTGCCTTTTCAAAAAAGGACAGTATATAGCATATCAGCGCGCCTATCATGAAAGTAAGTGAAAAATCCCACACTCCGCCTCCCAACAGCAATGAGAAAAATGCCGAGGAAAATCCGGACGCCGCCACATTGACTATGTCGCTGTTAGCAGGCGAATTTTCTATTTTGCGAAGTGCTTCTTCCGCCTGAGCCAATGTCATTGTTCCCGATGTAAGAGCGCGGGAAACGTCATTTATACTGTTAAGCTTACTGAGATTTACACCTCTTCTTTTTATACGGAAAACGGTGCTGTAACTCTGTCCGTCTACCGACAGCGCAACCGAAAGATTGGTGCTGACGGCAGATATCTGCGCATCGTCCTCACCAAAGGCACTGCAAATACGGCAATACACATCCTCGGCACGGTTTGCACCTCCGCCGTACTGCAGAGTCATACGCGCCGCTTCGCCTGCCGTGCGCAATATCTGTGCGGGCAATTCACCGTTGTCATACCGTGATACGCCTGAAGAAGTCATATTTATGAAAATTCCTTTCTTTTTTCGTAAAGAGCAAACGAATTTGCAATTCACAATTGATGGAAGATTTTTCTTTGCAAAATCTATTGTTCTAATGCTTCGCGTGCATGATGTCTGTATTACGGCAGGCACGCGGATTGGCTCGGCGCCTACGCCGCAGGGTAAGCCCTGCACCCAATCCGCGTACCTATAACGCGGGAGTTTAAACTATAATTACCACGCGAGGTACTTTCGCGAATCGGCTCGGCGCTTACGCCGCAAGCTATGTTTTAAATCAAACCACCAGCTTATTTATGTCACCCGCGCCCATAATGAGGATTATGTCACCCTCCCGGGCAACACTGCGCAGATATGCTCCAATCTCCTCAAAGCCGCCGAGATACAGGGCATTGGGTGTTGCATCCGCAAGCATTTTGGAATTTATTCCGTAAATATCTGCCTCG
Organism: Oscillospiraceae bacterium; assembly: GCA_015065085.1. Lineage (NCBI taxonomy): Bacteria > Bacillati > Bacillota > Clostridia > Eubacteriales > Oscillospiraceae > Oscillospiraceae bacterium. Next base: position 1,827 of record SVQW01000018.1, read on the forward strand.
CGCGCGGAATATATGTCCGCAAAAATCACCTGATGGCACCCCGCAAAGGCTTTTGTAATATCATCAAAAAGGTCTCGTGTACGGGTATAGGTGTGGGGCTGGAACACGGCGATTACGCGGTTGGAAATAGCGCACGCCGTAGAAACAGTGGCTCTTATTTCGTCGGGATGATGGGCATAGTCGTCAATAACCACTGCACCGTTTACCACACATCTGCGTTCGAAGCGTCGGTTTACTCCCCCGAACTCCGCCATTCCCTTTTCTACTGCCGAACGCGGTATACCGCAAACATACGCCGCACCCGCAACGGCAAGGGCGTTGGAAATATTGAATTTTCCGGGTATATTCAGCTTTGCGTGCGCATACACATCACCCGAAATACAAATATCAAATTCGGCATAGCCTTTATCGTACACAATGTTATCCGCATATATATCTGCCTCAGTTTGTGCTGAAAAGTACAGTATTTTACCTACATTTTCACGCGCCATGAGGGAAGCCTTAACGGCATTGGCGTTATCGCCGTTAACTATTGCCACACCGTTTTTTCCGCATTTGGAAATATAATCGGCAAAGGATTCTGTCATATCATCTATATCGGAAAAATAGTCGGTATGGTCCAGTTCAACATTAAGCACCACAGCTATATTCGGGCAGAAATCCAGAAAAGCGTCCTTATATTCGCAGGCTTCGAAAATAAAGTCTCCGCCTCTTCCGACACGGTAGCTGTCCCCCATTGCCGGAAGCTGTGCGCCTATCATTATGGTAGGATCAAGAGTGGGATCGGACAAAAATATCTGGGAAAGCATACCCGTGGAGGTGGACTTCCCGTGAGTACCCGCAATACCGATACGACGGCGGTCATTTTTCATTATTTCGCCCAAAAGCACAGGGCGGTCAATGGCGGTAATACCGTTTTCACGCGCCTTTACAAGCACATAGTGATCATCGCTGAGCGCCTTGGTATATACCACCAGCCCCACATTTTCAAACACTATGTCCTCAAATTCATAAGCAATTTCAATGCCCATAAGCTCCATTTTTTCGGTAAGCGCGGTACGCTTCATATCATAGCCCGAAACTATATAGCCATCCCTCAGAAGCATCTGGGCAAGTGCAGACATACTTATACCACCTATGCCGGCAAAAAGTACTGTTTTTGATTTGTTAACATTTTTAAGCGAAAATTTACAATTTAGCGACATTATTAAAACCATTTCTTTCTCAGTTTAGTATATAATATAAGATAGGTGTACATCGTACGTAAATTTATGTACATATGCCACAAAGTTTTTACTTTAAGGAGTTCAAAATGAAAATTACCGACATCAGAATACGTAAAGTATTCGACAACGGACCTATGAAAGCGGTAGTATCGGTCACATTTGACGACCAGTTCGCCGTCCATGACATCAAGGTAATTGACGCCGGAGGTAAAAATTTTATAGTGATGCCCAGCAGAAAGAACGCAGACGGTACCTATCGTGACGTGGCGCATCCCATCAACGCACAATTCAGAAGCGAAATCGAGCAAGCAGTTATGAGCGTTTACAACGCACAGAGCATCGAGGAAGATGCTTCCGACGGAACCGTCACCGCAGAGGAATAACTCAACTTGTCCGCAAAAGGCGGTGCCCGCTTCTATATACGGCAGCCGCTTGCAATAAGCCTTCGGTTTATCCGAGGGCTTTTTTGGTTTTTTGAGCCTTTGTTTAAGAAAAATATTACATCTTTAATATTATACACCAAAAAATCAAATAAATCAATATGCCTTTTCAAATATTATTCATGAAAATGAAACTTTATTCAACTAAAGTATTGATTTTTTTGAAAAATTATGTTACAATATGTATAATTCATATCTAAAAGGAGTTCTTTAACATGAACGGACAAATCGACATCCTGCTTTCTATGGCAGGCTATATGCTGGTAGTTATCTTTATCGGCGTATTTTTTGCAAAGCGTTCTCAGCAAAGCTCTGAGAACTACTTTCTCGGCGGTCGTTCCCTGGGTCCCTGGGTTGCGGCTATGAGTGCAGAAGCTTCCGACATGTCCGGTTGGCTTCTGATGGGTCTGCCCGGTGTTGCGTACTGGTGCGGCCTTGCTGATGCGGCATGGACCGCTATCGGTCTTGCAGTGGGTACATACGTTAACTGGCTTATCGTTTCAAGACGTTTGAGAAATTATTCTCAGGTTTCGGGCGATGCTATCACCGTTCCCGACTTTCTCAGCAATCGTTTCCACGAAAAGAAAAAGGTCATTCTGTCAATCGCTTCCATTTTCATTCTGGTGTTCTTCACCGTGTACGCGGCAAGCTGCTTTGTTACCTGCGGTAAGCTTTTTGCAGGTCTGTTCGGCACCTCGTATCACTCCATGATGATTTTGGGCGCTATCTTCGTTCTTATCTACACCCTCATCGGCGGCTTCCTTGCGGAAAGTGCCTCCGACTTCCTGCAGGCTATCGTTATGATATGCGCTCTGGTGGGTGTACTGGTGTTCGGTACCATCAACGCAGGCGGTATCGGCGCTGTTATTGAAAACGCAAAGGCTATCCCCGGATTTCTGTCGCTGGGCGAATTGGCCAACCCCGTCACCACCGAAGGCGTTCAGAATGTTGTTGACGGCATTGCACAGTTCGGCGAGGCTAAGCCCTACGCTTGGCTGACCGCTCTTTCCATGATGGCATGGGGTCTGGGTTACTTCGGTGTTCCCCAGGTTCTTCTCAGATTTATGGCTATCAAGGAAGCAAAACAGCTTAAGTCTTCCCGTCGCATTGCTACCGTTTGGGTTGTTATCTCTCTTGCCGCCGCTGTTATGATAGGTATTGTAGGCAGAGCGGTATTCCCCGTAAGCGAAGCTCTTTCCACCGCAAGCCTTGCGGAAAACGTATTTGCAGAGCTCGCAAGACTTCTGTTCCACCCCATTGTTGCAGGTATCGTAATGGCAGGTATTCTGGCGGCTACCATCAGCTCCTCCGACTCCTACCTTCTCATTGCCGCTTCCTCCGTTTCCAAGAACCTTTACCAGGGTATCATCAAGAAGGATGCTTCCGACAAGCAGGTTATGCGTCTGTCCAGAATCGTGCTTCTGGCTATTGCCGCTCTCGGCGTTGTCATTGCATGGGATGAAAACAGCGTTATTTTCAATGTAGTTTCCTTTGCATGGGCAGGCTTCGGTGCCACCTTCGGACCCGTCATACTGTTCTCGCTGTTCTGGAAGAGAGTAAACCGCGCGGGTGCAATTGCAGGTATGATTTCCGGTGCCGCAATGGTATTCTTCTGGAAGCTGGTGCTCAACCCCATGGGCGGTCTTTGGGCAATCTATGAACTGCTTCCCGCGTTCATATTCTCTTGCATTGTAATCGTAATCGTATCTCTCGCAACAGCAAAGCCATCTGCCGAAATCGAAGCCGAATTCGACAAGGTTAAGGCAATGAAGGACTAATTCCGAAAAAGATAATCAAGAATCCCTTTGTACTGATGTACAAAGGGATTCTTTCAGACTCTCGAGAAAGTCGTGATACCGCGACTTAAAAAATTATAATTCAAAAAGACGAGAATAAATAAAAAAAGAAATTAACAGCAGGTGATACATCGAATATCACCTGCTGTTTGTTGCTTTTTGCCACTTCAAGCCCTACCGTACCTTTGTACGCCGACAGGCCTGAATCAGCAAAATATCCCTGACTTTTCGAAAGCCTTGCAGTGTGTCGATAGGTTTCGACACACTGCAAAAATCCCCTTGTACGATGTACAAAGGGATTTTTATTTTACTCGGCAAGCTTTCCCAGGGCGCGTCCGTTGTATTCGTCAAGAAATGCCTCGGCGGTTTTTACCATAAGCACAGCCACACGATTATCCTTAAAGCTGAAGGTCATGCTCATGTTGCCGAAATATTTATCAATTATCTGGACTCTGATACGCAGTTTTTTCTCCTCGTCCCAGTCGGCACTGACAGCGCAATCGTACATATGACCTTCAACACCGCAGGTAGCCGTCATATCGGCATATCCCGTCTGAGGAAATTTCTGAAATTCGTTGTACCCCATACCGAAGCAAAGCTTCTTTTCACCCTGGGCATTTTCATAGGTCAATATGCCTTTTTCGCCCTCAAAATCAAATTTCACGTACTTGATGCCCATGGGATTTTCGTCAAGAATGTATTTTCTGCCGTCAAGCTCCTTTTGGAAATTGCTTGAGCTGGGTTTTAAGCTGAACAGCTTAAGACCCGAAATCCGCTTTTGCAATCTTTCATATGCATCAGGGTCGTCCGCAAGCGGCTCACCCAGCTTGTTTACAATGCAGTTTGTAAGCGCGTCGGACAGAATTTTCTCCATGGCAAGAGCGTCGCCCTGAGTGTCGGAATTTATTACAAAAATAAAATCCTTACCGGGCAGACACACAGCATACTGACTACCCATACCGTTAAAGGCAAAGCCGTCCTTTACAATCCATATCTGATAGCCGTAGCCGTAGCGCATATACTCCACAAAGCCGGAGTTGTTGTTGGATATCTGCTTGGTAGTGGCAGCGGTGAGGTACTCTTCATTCATGTATCTCACACCGTCAATAGTGCCCTTATTCATGACAAAGCGGGCAAAGGCGGCAAGGTCGCGGGTGGTACACATTACCGCAGAATCTCCGAAGGAATGTCCGCCGGGACACTTAAGGCAGTAGGAATCCGCCGAAAAGCCCGCTTTAATAAGGAATTTTTCCTTAAGGTATTCAAGAAACGGCTTGCCCGTCAGCTTTTCCACGATTACGCCCAGCATAAAGGAGCCGGGGCTGTCATAGTCAAAAACCGTTCCGGGAATTTTATTATTCTGCGTGCGGAAATACACTTCACAACGGTCTTTTGTTCCGCTGGCAAACCAGTTCACACCACCGGTGCGTGCAGTTGCCATCATGAGCATATCGCGTATGGTCTGCTCGCGAAGCAGGTCGTTGGTGTTTTCGTTCTGATATTCGGGGAAATAGTCTACCAGCTTGTCGTCAAGGCTTAAAAGCCCCTCCTCCTCGCAAAGTCCGATTGCCACACCAACAAAGGATTTTGAAACGGAATACATTCTGTGCTTGAAATCCTTGTGAAAGGGAGCATAGTAGCCCTCGGCAAAAATATCATTGCCGCGCATCATCAAAAAGCTGTGGGTGGATATACCCAGCTGCTCCAGGCGGTCAATAAAATCAATTACGCTTTGAGAAGATATACCCGCTCTTTCTGGAGTTACGGTTGAAAACATCATATTGTCCTCCGTTCAATGTATTTATTTTCAGTTTTATAAATTTTCACGCTGTTCATGAGGCCGCCGGGCAAAGCATTTTTTTCTTTTTTCTTCATGTTTTCGTGGTAAGGCCCCACATCAAGCTTATTCTGAATATTGAAAAATTCCGCGCTGTGAGTAGCATTGGCAGGAGTATCGGCAACAACTATTTTCAATTCGTCACCATCACCCGCTTGTATTTTAAGGCGGTAAGGCGGCAGTGTGGCTTCACCCTGCTTTATTCCGTTGACATAAACCTTGGCATAATGGCGAACCTCGCCCATATCCAGCATATATTCGCCGTTCTCTATGCCCTCAATGACGGCTTTATATGTAACCTCACCCGAAAAATCCTTGTCCCACTGACCGAGCGGCACGCTTTCTCCATTTTCAAAATACGTATTTACAACACCTTTGGTGGGATGAATTTCATATTTTCGGCTGATATATGAGGAGAAATCAGATATTTCCGTCACAAATTCATACTTCTCGGCTTCCACAGCATCTACGGCACTGTCGCTGAGTAATATCACCACACCCTCGCCACACAGCATTTCAAGCTCAATATATACCTTGCCATCCGCCTTTTTGTGTGGGCAACGGAAAACCTCTCCGCTTTGAAGATTTACGGTATACGGTGTCTTTATGCTGTCAAGTGCCACACTTTCATACACACCTTCGCCGTGGGTATTACAGATAAAATATACCTCGTCCCCATCGTCCGTCACAAGCTTACGCGCAAGGGTGGTTTTGTGCGTGCGCTGTATGCACGGGCTGATTTCACTTTTGCACATTTCAAGTTTTTCTTTTACATCGTCCGGCTCAAAGGCACCCGCAATGCCGAATACGTTTTCATAGGTCACAAATTCACCGCACAGACAACCGTTTTTAATTTCCGCGCTGCGCACAAATTCCTCATCGATTATATCAAAGCACACGCCTTTTTTCATAAGCATATGCCCCACTTGCTCAAATTCCTTTTCAGCTTTTTTGCCCCACTCACCCTTGGCACATATGGTGCGCTGAGGAAAATAGAGTGCAGTTTTTATTTCGCTTTTTCCGCTTTGCATTATACAGCTGAGACGGGCGGTATAGCTATTTATCTGCCCAAGGCAGTCCATGCCGGGATTTTCACCTATGAAATTTGGGCGGTACTGAAGACTTCGGGCATCACTTCGGTCATAAGAAATCACCATAAAATTAAACAGATTTATGCCCTGCACCGCCTGGAAATTAATGATAAAACGCATTTCATCCGGCACCAGGTGCGCTCCGTATACCGCAAAGCTTTCGCTCAGGCTCACAATTTTGCCCTGCTGACGTGCGGCGCTCGAGGCGAGAAGCGGGAAAAATTCAAACCCCTCAAAACAGCATTTTCCGTCCTTAGGATAGGTTATCTGGCTCCATATGGCATCTATTCCGGGAACATCGTACTCTCTCAGTGTCGCCAGCGTATTACCGTGACGGGTGATATATGGAAAATCTGACGTGTTATCTCCTCCGAGATGACCCACCGACAGCATATTATGGCGATTCAGCCAATCGCGCATTGGCTTGAAGTAATTCTCACGCACCAAATCTCCGCACAGCATAATATAATCGCTGTGTGCCTGTGCACTTTTCGGGCCGTCAATGGGTTTACCTGCGATATACGGCACAAAATCCGTTATATCGTAGCCGTATTTATCATAAAACAGCTTTTCAAATCCATCACTCCAGTTGCCCATGGAAGCCTCATCGTCAAACATCATGGTAACATCACTGCCCATCGCCTCACCGAAGCGTTTATACAGCTTTTCGTGCGTGAGGGCAAGAAAATAATCGGTGTTTTCCTTTTTTGAAATGTCGGTACGCATAGAGGTGGTGGGAGAATCGGAATCCACACATATGTACTGTGTAATTTGTGTATCATTTTCAAGAATATCGTTGTGGAAAACACGTCTTTCGCCATCAAAAGCACCGATAATTCCATCGGGAGCGTTGTACTGCTCACCTTTTTTCAGTGTTATACTTATTTTTTTAATAGTTTTAAGGGCAAGCTCGGGATGAGCATCACGAATCTGACCGCAAACCATGCCCGACGGAAATCCCCCTTCGTTATACAGCCAGGTGTACATGCCCTTACTTTTGGCATATTCATATGCAAAATACACCATATCCAGATATTCCGACGACATATAGTCGGGCTTTAAGAAAGTACGGCGCAGATTGGGACGGAAATTCTGCGGCTCTCCCAAAACGTAAAAAGCACGTATTCCGTTTTGGTACATTTCGTCTATCTGGCGAGCCGTCTCCTCTTTGGTAGCGGTACTGTTCCAGAGCCAGGTATAGGCAGGATGGTACCGGACAGGTATATTCTTGAAGTCCATAAAAGCTTAGTCCTTTCTGTTTTCCTTGCGGTAATGCGTTGGCGACATACCGTATTTTTCCTTAAAAACGCAGTAGAAGTAGTTCTCAGAACCGATATTTACACGAGCGGCAATATCGGAAATTTTCATATCCGTATTTTTAATGAGTATCTCGGCGGCATCCAGCTTTTTGGACTTGACGATTTGCGAAAGACTGCAACCGTACTCCGCAAAAATTATGCGGGAAATCTGCCGTGTGCTGAGAAAAGTGTGACGTGAAACATCGCCGAGAGTAATCTTTTCAAAAATATTGGCATTGATATATTGCTCAATAGCATTAATATGCTTTTTTTCACGTTTTATATTTTTACTTGCCGAATGGTAAAAGCCCAGCCCGTCAAGCACCTCATTGAGCACAAGTTCTATCAGAAATCGGACGTCGTTCTGCTCTTTTTCGCTGCTTTTTTCATACTTCTGAGCCGCGCGCCCGATATATTCACAGCACTCATCGGAAAGCGGAACCGCAGTTATATCCTCCGTCGTCTCGGAGCCGTTGCCCGATAACAACAGACAGTAGCAATCCCCGTCCGGCGCATAGGTATAATGTCTGACGCCCGGACGGATTATCACAGCTTTTCTTTCATAAACGGAGCTTACCGCATCGGTGGCTATTTCAAGTCTTCCGCAGGCAAAAAATATTTCATATGTAAAATGTGAATGTATGTCCTGCATGGTGTCGGGATGAGCGGCGGGAGTACGGGAATCGGTCAGCGTAAGGCTTTTTCCGGTACGGAACACCTTTATTTCCCGGTCGCGTATATTGAGCGTCAGGACATTTTTTAAGTTAGTGTTTTTCATGTTTTAAGTTTAACATAAAAAATCGGAAAAATCAATAAAAAACTACAAAAATAAGACATTTTATATTTTTTCGGTCTGTCCCGTTACTTGATTTTTGTATCGCACCGGATTATAATTAGTTCACATAAACTATATAGCATTGAAAGGAACCGAAATGGATATTCTCAAAATAGATTTAAAAGAAAAACACAGTATTTCACCGTACTTGTATATGCAATTCATGGAACCGCTGGGCGTCAGCGACGGCTCGGTTGATGCAGCATGGGATTTTATCGAAGAAGACTGGTATCCCACCGTAGTTGACGAAATCAAGCGACTGGCTCCAACCATGATACGCTTCGGCGGGGCATTTGCATCATACTACCACTGGAAAGAGGGCGTCGGACCGCAAAAAGACAGAATCCCCATGATAAACCACTGCTGGGGCGGAAAATATTTTAACCAGGTGGGCACGCATGAGGTTGCAAGTCTTTGCCGGCAAATCGGAAGTGAACCGCTTTTTGTTGTAAACATGGAGTCCGAAGGTCTGCCATTCTGGCAGTATCCCAAAAATGACACCGTCCGCAAGGGCACAGCTGAAGAAGCCGCCGAATGGGTCAGCTACTGCAATTCCCCCGACAACGTTCTTCGCCGTTACCACGGTATCCAACAGCCCTACAACATAAAATACTGGCAGGTGGGAAACGAAACCTCCTACAACGTGCTGGGTGTCTGCGGAATGACGGCTGATACCTGCTTCAAAACCACGCAGAGCTTTGCCCGTGCCATGAAAAAGGAGGACGACACTATCCGCATAATCGGCTGGGGTGACCAATCCACCTCGGGCGATAACTGGTGCAAAAAAATGAGCCGTATTGACGAAATTGATATGCTGGCTTTCCACCATCATTTCGGCTCGGGGCTTGACAATTCGCCTCTCACCACCACCGATTACCGCAAGGACACCCAAAACACCTGGGAGCATTTCATGAATGCTTACAAATCGCTGGATGAACACATTCTGAAAATGAAAGCCGACTGCAAAAGCAAGCGTCTTGCTATGACCGAGGGGCATTTTATCCCCGGCAGAGCACGCAATGAGTTTCTCTCCACCTGGGGTGCGGGTGTGGCTTATGCAAGATGCCACAACACACTTGTACGCCACAGCGATGTTATGGAAATAGCCACACTGGCGGACTTCATGGGTAATGTGTGGCAGTGCAACGCACTTATAATACAAACGCCCATGATTGAGAAAAACGATTGCTATCTCCAGCCCGTAGGCGAGGTAATGCGTTTGTTCTGTGCTCACAAAGGCGAAAAAGCGCTTGACATATCCTGCAATTCTGCAGTAGACATCACCGCTTCAAAAACAGGCAACAAAGTATTTTTGCACATGGCAAACACCTCAATGACATCCACCGCCGAAATAAAGCTTGACCTTGGTTCGCAAAGCATCAAGAATGCCGTTATGTACAGCATCACCGCCGACCCCGCCACCGAAATCACACCTGCAAATCTCGGATGTTTCAAGGAGACAGTTACACAAATTTCGGGTGACACAATCATTCTCCCCAAAGCCGCCGTCGCCGCAGTGGAAATTGAAATATAAAACAACCTGCAAAATGTCAGAATTTCATTGTAATTAGAAAAAACTGTCCTTCAGGGCACACCCCTGAAGGACAGTTTTGTTATTATGCTTTATTATTTGTTGCAATCGTCGTCGTAAACAGTTTTCTCAGACCAGCTGTTATTAACAAGGTCGTAGCTGCGCTCAATGGGGTTGGAGTAAACGTAAGTAACCTTTCCTGTTTCGGTTTCGGTAATCTTAGCATAAGCACGTGCAACAAGTGTGATGCTTTCCGAACCATCGGGAATTCCGCTTACAACAGCAGTGTAGGTGAAGGAGTTTTCGTCTGCCTCATAAATGTTGGTAGCCGCAACATCCGCAACCTCATAATCACCCATGAACCATTTTTCGCCTTCCTTAGCGATATTGATATGGTTAAGAGCCATTGCGTCAGCGTTGAATGCTTCAAGTGTGGTGCCATATGCAACAAGTGCTTGCTTGGGAGCAATCAAAGTACCGAAGGTAATGGTTCTTTCGCCGGATACAGTAATACCCAGATCTTCAAAATTGTTTGTTTCTGTGTTAATAACGCTGTCGGCAATTGCACCGCTGAGGAATACTTTTGTACCAAAGCGGATAGCGCGTTCACCGTCGTTGGCTCTCAGCTGAGCACCCAGCATTTCAGAAATAATTTCCGTACCGCCTATAAGCTGTACAACTATTTCATCAGACTCGACAAACTCACCGTTCATGAAGTTGTTGCCGAATACAACCGTAAAGGAGGTGTAGGAGTTTCTTGTGTTATTTACGGCACTTGCTGTATTGTATGCCGCATTGTAATGCTTCCTGAAAGAAATATAATAGTCCTCGCCCTCGGTGTAGCCCTCAAGAGCTTCCGCAACAAGACCTCTTACCCACGATTTAACGTCAGTGATTTCGACACCGGAAACCACGTCGGAATACTTCGCGGTATAACCGTCAAGTGCATTTACTGCCTCGATTTCATCGGCATAGCTGTCGGTTACATCGCCGTCAAGTACGGGATTTTCAATAAATTCCTTAGCTGTCTGCTCGTCGGGGAACAAACCGATGTAGTCGATATCTGCCCACTCAAAGACATTGTTAGCGCTACGCATGAGACTGAAACGAATAGCCTTAATCTGGCTCTTCCAACTCAATTTTACTATCTGTGTTGTCCAGGTGCCGTCATTTTTATCATAGTCTTTATCGCTTCCCGCCGCATTTAAACTAAACTGCTCGTAATATTTGCCGGTATAGTTTGTTTCACTTTCGGGAATATAGAACACCTGCATTGAATCAGCAAGAGCTGCTCTTGCGCGGACAACAAGCACGGGGTATTTTTCAAGGTCAATATACTTGGGAATCACACTGCCTTTGTCAAAGCACAGATTAAGCTCGTTGCTTTTGTTATCAAGCTTGCCAACGTGCATATATGCACCGCCAAGTGCATCGTTATCCTTTACAAGTCTGGCTTCCATGCTTGCATCCGTAGCACTCATTGAGCCTACAACAGCAGGGTGTCCGAAATTGAAAATTATACGCTCGGTGTTTGTAGCCGCAGGAAAATCAACGGTTATTTCGTCTGAAATATCGAAAAACTCGCCGTAGGTCGCCTTAAACTTGAAGGTAAAGGAGCCCGGGGTACCTGCATAGGTATTTTGGCCACCGGAAACAGGGGCCACAAAGGTAGTATCAATAAATTCAACTGTTGCATTACCGTTGATGGAAAGCACGGAATTGATTATATCTGCCATGCGGCTTTCAGCCTCTGCCTGAGTTTGGGAGCCTACGAGAAGCATAGGATCTATTTCCATATTTTCCAGACCTGCGATAACGTTTCCGGGAACCTTCTCGGCATCAGCAGGTGCTTCAACATCATACTCAAGCACAATCTGCTCATACAGCGCACCGCGCTGAATTACAGTGAAAATGGCGGTTCTATCGGTGTACTTTGTAAGGTCAACGGTAGTAACACCCGATTCGAGAGCCTTTCTCTTTGAGGAACGGTCGTCGCCGTATTCATAAAGGGCAACAGCTTCTCTGTCATAATTTTGAAGAGTATAAACAGTGTTGGCGTAGCCCTGATATGTTTCAGCTGCGTCGGAGGTTACGGTGAATACGGGAGCAACTGCGGTAAGCGCTGTGCCGTAAGGGAAGGTCACAGTCCATGCAGTGGGGTCGCCCGGTGTTTTCTGCACGGGAGTTGCCGCTATATCCGCACCGTCGGCGGTCTTGAAGCCGGTAAGGCTGAAGGTCCAGTTGGCACCTGCACTCTTTTCGGTTGCAACGGGATATTCACTGGCAGCCGCCTCGGTCTTGAAGAAGCCTACATCGTAGATATAGAATTCGTAGTATTCAGTTGCCTTCGCGTCGTTAGGCATATCAAAACGGTTACTGTCGACAACACCGCAGTTTGTGGCGTCATTGGTTACGGGACCTACAATAAACTGGCTCCGCGTTCCGTCAGCAACATAAGTTTTGGATATGTCATCCATAGCCTTTGCAATACCGCTTGTTTTGTGAACATTATAGTAAATTCTGGCGCTGGTATTAGTACCCGCTTTCTTTCCGTCGGGAACATTAAGCTCATCCCCGGTAACAGCGCGGTAAGTTATGCGGTAATAGGGATAGCCTTCTGCGCTTACATCCACAACCTTACCATAGTTAAAGAACACATTGGTGTCAAGTCCGCTTTCGGCACTGGTACGGGGGCTGTAAAGAATAGCGCCCTCCTCGGCGTCATACTTGTAGTTGACATCTGAGCCTGCTGTAAAGTATTTGTCAACATTTTCCTGGCTGTTGAAGCGGATATAGGGACCTATATCGCTGTCCTGGTATGCGGCGCAAACGCCCACAGCAAAAGCCACGCACATCAGTAAAGAAACAATAATAAGTGCTAAAGTTCTTTTCATGATATGTACTCCTTATAAAATTTATTTACGAAGCAAAAAACACGGTAAGCTGACATAATAGTGACTATTGTATGCAGTGTACTGCATACAAGTAAAAGTGTACACTTTTACTTCGCATTTTGTATATTGATACGTAGTTAATTATAATACTAAATTAACGATTTGTCAATAGTTTTTGCAAAATAATTAATGCTTATTACTTACATAAATTACAATGAAAAAACTGCCCACGGCAATATCACTGCGAAGCAATACCACTCGGCGCAAGCCGGATAAAACTCGCCGTCAGGCGAATAAAACTGCCGAGTGTTCCTAAGAACACTCGGCACAAATACTTAACTTCAGTCCTCGGTCTTATCGCTGAACTCTGCATGGCAGGAGGGGCAGATAACACGGGAGGGATCGATGCTGTCATCCAGGAACACGGGCTCTCCGCAGGAGGGGCAATCCACCTGGTAGAATTCGCCGATGTCGTCTTCGTCGTCGCAATCGCAGTCGCAATCACAGTCATCGTCGCAATCGCAGTCACAGTCGCAATCGCATTCATCGTCATAGAAATCGTCCTCAAGAGCACCAAGGTCCTCGTCGATTTCTTCAATATACTGGTTAAGGGTATCGGTCTCTTCTTCAAGGTCGGTTACCGAAACAGCCATATCCTCAAGAATATCAACGATATACTTGAAAATCTTGCCGTTCTTGGAGCCCTCGTCAACCTCGAGGCCTTCCATAAGTCCCTTGAGATGTGCAACCTTTTCAGTTAAAGTCATAACAATTCTCCTTTCAGAATGGGGAATTCAAGATGCAGAATTATACTCTTTCCAGGTATTCGCCTGTACGGGTATCAACCTTAACAACGTCGCCCTCGTTAACAAACAGAGGAACCTTGATCTGAACGCCTGTTTCGAGAGTAACGGGCTTGGTAGCACCGGTAGCGGTGTCACCCTTTACGCCGGGCTCAGCCTCGGTAACGGTAAGCTCCATGAACATGGGAGGCTCAACGCCGAATACATTGCCCTGGTAAGAAAGGATTTTACAAGTGGTGTTTTCCTTAACGAACTTGAAAGCATCGCCCAGGATATCGCCGTTGAGGGGGGTCTGCTCATAGGTTTCGTTATCCATGAAGTAGTAAAGCTCTCCGTCGGAATAGAGATATTCCATTTCGCGGCGCTCAATGTGTGCAGGAGGATATTTATCGGTAGGGCTGAAAGTCTTTTCAATTACCGCACCGGTTATTACATTTCTGAGTTTTGTACGAACAAACGCCGCACCTTTGCCGGGCTTTACATGCTGGAATTCGATTACCTGCATTACGCTGCCGTCCATGTCAAAAGTCACGCCGTTTCTGAAATCGCCTGCTGTTACCATTTTGGTACCTCCAAAAAAAATATACATTTTTAGTCTTTGTAAATATATTACACCATTTTCAGAAATAATTCTATATCATTTTTTGAACAAATTAAGAATTTGTACGAAATTTATTAAAAAATATACTTTTTTATGTCCAAAAATTACTTTCTCTTTACTTTTTTCCTTTTTTATTGTATACTATATTAAATAAATCACCCCCGATAAGGAGAATCGTTTTGAAAAAAGAGCAAGAGAAGCAAAAGGCTTCATCATATATAGAAGGTCATATTTCGCTGGAGGCGGTATATCAGACATCAAGCCGTAAGGTGGAAAAGGTTTTCATATCAAAGGACAAAAAGGATTTTGATACCGACCGTAAATTCCGCAGACTTCGTGAATACATAAAACAAAACCAAACACCCGCGGAGTATGTAACCGCCGATTTTTTCCAAGCCAACGCCATCGGCACCACCCACGGCGGAATAATGGCAAGTGTGGGAGAAAGAAAAATGATGTCTCTCGGAGAGCTGTTGGACGCTTCGGACGGATTTATCGCCATACTGGAGGGCATAGAGGACCCCTATAATTTCGGATATTCCGTGCGTTCGCTGTATGCGGCGGGAGCAGACGGCATGATACTGACCCCGCGCAACTGGCTGAGCGCGGCGGGAGTATGTATACGCGCCTCGGCGGGTACCAGCGAAAAAATCAACTGTGCCGTGTGCGAGGATTACGCCCTTCTGAAAGAGGAATGCCGAAAGCGCGGATATACGGTGTACTGCGCGGTAGAGCCATGCGAAGACAGCGTTTCCATATACAATGCAGATTTCAAAAAGCCCATGGTACTGATCATAGGCGGTGAAAAGCGGGGCATTTCGGAAAAGCTGATGGAATGCTGTGACAAAAAGATAACCATAGAATACGGCGGCGATTTTAAAAATGCGCTTACCACAGCGGCGGCATCGGCAGTCATCGGTTTTGAGGTGTTAAGACAGACAAAAGAAAAATACAGGTGAATTAGCGCAGTGTCCCTTGGGACACTGCGCAGCGATATAAATTCCTGCGGAATTTGATATATGTGCTTCGCACTCGATATGCCGTAAGCGGCGCGATATGTCACTTCGTGACGAGAATTTATATTATATCGCATTCGGTTTTTTAAACCGAATATATCGCATTTGCGTAAGCAAATATATCGCGTTGTCGCAAGACAACATATCACCGGATAAATAAAACCTCTGAATTCGGCTTTTCATGCCGTTTTCAGAGGTTTTTTCTTATTTAACTATCCTTTAGAACACAATACCTTTTCACCTGTATTTTTTTATTTATCATGCCTCGTACATTCTTTTCATAGCTTTCTTTTTGACCGCAAGAATAGTCACGGCGTGCATTATAACAACCACTATCCACGACAGCGGCCAGCACAAAAACAATGTACTTATGGTACGGTGAAGCGGTAAAACGGTGGCTACCCACAAAAGTCTGAATCCGCATGCACCGATAAGCGAGCTGACGGCGGTAATGGTAGAATAGCCCAGACCGCGCAGTGTACCGGTCAATACCTCCATTATTCCGCACAGAAAATACGGCAGACCCGAAATTAACATACGGCTTTTTGCAAATTCTACGGCAAGAGCATCATTTTTAATATATATACTCAAAAGCGGTCCGGAAAAAACCACCGTCAAAAGCCCCAGTGTAAAGCCTACAACAGCAACACTGACAGTGGCGACGCGGATAGTTTTGTTGATACGTTTTTCATCTTTTGCGCCGTAGTTCTGACCTACGCAGGTAAGGGTTGCCTGATAGAAGGAGTTCATGGCAGTGTACACAAAGCCCTCAATATTTGCAGCCGCGGCACAGCCTGCGATAGCACTTTCGCCGAAAGAGTTGATGCCCGACTGGATAACCGTGTTGGAAAGTCCGAACACCGTACTCTGGAGTCCTGCCGGAAGACCTATTTTCATAATATCGGCAAACTCCTCTTTATAAATTCTCAATTCCTTTATGTAAAGCTTATATACCCCGTCAGCACCCATAAGCGCATAAATAACCATAGCCATGGACATATAGGTTGCGACGGTGGTAGCAATGGCAACACCCTCTGCCCCCATACCGAAGCCTATAACAAAAACAAGATTAAGTACAACGTTTACCGCACCTGTAAAAGCAAGGATATAAAGAGGACGTCTTGTGTCACCCACCGAGCGGAGTATCGCCGCGCCGAAGTTGTAAACCATAGTTGCAGGAGCGCCCAGAAAGATAATGGTCATATACATTGAAGCGCCTTCCAGCACACTGCCCTCGGGCGTGCCCATAAGCACAAGCAGCGGTCTTGCAAACAAAAGACCGACAACCATTGCCAGGATACCGATAAAAACACTGAGAAGTACCGAGGTATGCACCGCACGATGCACTCCCGCATGGTCCATTGCACCGAATTTTTTGGATACCAGAACAGCCGTACCGATGGAAAGACCCACAAAAAGGTTGGTCAGAAGCGAATACAGCGAACCCGTGGCGCCCACAGATGCCATAGCATTATTTCCTGCCCAGTTGCTTACTACGATAAGGTCGGCGGCGTTATAGAGAAGCTGAAGAATATTTGAGAACATCAGCGGAAAAGCAAACGCCACTATATTTTTGAATATTGACCCTTTTGTCATATCCAGCTCGAATTTTGAAGCCATACCGTTACCCCCTGCATAATCGTATTATCATTGTATCACTTTTTAAAGTCAATTTCAATATGTATATTAAATAAATCTTGGAAAATTGAAGATTATTTTTATTGACAGTTATGTTTATTTATGATAAACTGTAATTAATGTACACTCATCGAAAGGGAACCATAATGAACTACACACAATATGTCGATTTATTTCACGGCTGCGGACTTATAAAGCTTCCGCGTCCGCAGGGCATTGCAAAAGGCTGGCATTTTATAAAGGCACTTTACGGCAACACACACCCCGGTGCCACACTTCCGTTCGGAAAATACTCGGTGTGTCCCTTTACTGCGGGATATGCCTCCGGCTACGGCAATAACCTTACAGACCCCGAGAAATGCGTTCCAAACGATACCTCGCTTTTGCGTCTGAGGGGATTTTCTCATTTTCAGCAAAGCGGAACGGGATTTATCGTTATTTTTTATAACTACGCAGTCACAACTCCTTTTTACGGCGAAAAGCGCCTTGACTACGGTGCAAAGGATGAATATGCCCGACCCGGTTATTACCGCGTAACACTCGAAGAAAGCGGTATTTTATGCGAGCTTACTGCCGCCGATGACGGAGTGCTGCACCGCTATACCTTTGACCGTGACGGCGGAAAGATAGCCATAGATTTTCTCAACGACGGACTTTATTTTCCGCGTACCCGCGGTGAAGCAAAGGATCTTTCCGTTAATATAAAAAGCCCCACGGAGCTTATTGCCGAGGTCACACTGAGGGGTATACGCTTTTCTTTTGCCGTAAGCTTTGAGGGTGACGGCGCTCTTGATGAAAACGGTGTATTCATGCTTAACGGTGCGGGAAGCGTTGTTATGCGCCTTTCGGCAGTGAACACGGGCGCAGAGGATGCAGTAAATGAGCTGAAAAGAAACAGTGCCGACTTTGATTCGGCATGTGCAGCCGCGCTTGATAAGTGGGAAAACGCACTGAGTGCCATCGAAATTGAAAGCGACGATGTTGTGGAAAAACAGATTTTTTACTCCAATCTGTATCACACTCTGGTAAAACCCGCAATATGGAAAAACGGCGGAGGATTTTTGTGGAGCGATGCGCCTTTCACGGTGGATTTTGCCACAATGTGGGACATTTACAAAACTCAGCTTCCTCTGATATACTCTCTTTACGGTGAGGCTTCTGAGCACATAACCTCATCCATTCTGAAAATTGCCCAAATTACAGGCAGGCTGCCCCATGCTTTTCTCATGGCGGACAACATGAATCTTGAAAGCGGGCAGGGCCGTCTGAATGCGGTTCACACACTGTATGATGCCTTTATCCGCGGTGTAAAAGGCGATTGGAACAAAGCGGCAAAAACGGTTATAAATGAAATTGACCGCGATGTGTACAGAGAATTCACCACAGACGGCGAATGTGCGCGTTCCACCCACCAGCTTGACATGTCACAGGGCTGTGCGGCGGCGGCTGATATGGCGCGTTGGGCAGGCTTGCAGGAAGATGCCGAACGTCTTGAAAAGCTGAGTGAATTGTGGATACGTGCCTTTGACCCGCAAACCGGTCTTTTGTGGGAGGACAGAGAATACTACGAGGGCAACCACTGGAATTATTCCTTCCGTCCGCTCAGGTGCATGGAAAAGCGCATTGAGCTGTGCGGAAAGGAAAAGTTCGTTCAGCTTCTGGACAGATTCTTCGGCTTTACTCATACCGATGATTTTTCGGCACGCTTTGAGGGCTTCAACAACGAAAGCGACATGGAATCCCCCTATGCCTACTTATATGTCGGTCGTCAGGACAGGCTGAGCGAAATCATAGACACGGCAGACAGATGCATATTCCGTCAGCGTGACGGCGGTACCGGCAGAGGAGGGCTTCCGGGCAACAACGACAGCGGAGGTCTTTCGGCATGCTTTATATGGAACACACTCGGACTTTTCCCCGTAACGGGTCAGGATATGATATTCATAACAAAACCAAAATTTAAAAAATCAATAATGCATCTTGCCGGCGGAAAAGACCTTGAAATACGTCGTGAGGGCGATGGAAATTACGCAAAGCGTGCCGTTTTCAACGGCAAAAGCTGTGAAAATTTCACCATAAAGGCCTCGGAAATGATGGACGGCGGAGAGATAGTAATTTATACGTGACGGGTTTTGAATTAAGTGTTCCTTACGGAACATTAAGTGCCTTACGGCATGAAGACGCTTATGCTTATGAAGTGTGCCTGCGGCACGAAAAGGAACATTTTGCTTCATTAATCCGCAAAGCGGGTTTGCTTCATGACAGCAACGCTGTCACTTCATACTTACCATCGGCAAATGCTTAATTCTCAAAGCCGCGATTTTGATAATACAAACATTTGAGAATCGGGAGATATATCCTATATGCGTAATGATAAATTATCCACACAATCCATGGAGTTTTCAATAGACATAATCAACCTTGTAAAAGAATTGAATACAAAAAAAGAAAATATTATTTCCAAACAAGTAGGTAGAAGCGGTACATCAATAGGTGCCAATATCCGCGAAGCGCAATATGCTCACAGCAGAGCAGACTTTATTGCCAAACTGCAAATTGCATTAAAAGAATCAAATGAAACCGGTTATTGGCTGGAACTGCTTTACAGAACAAATTACATAAGCGAAGCTGTGTATAAAAGCCTTGATTCAAAATGTACCGGTATTCGTGTTATGCTGATTTCTTCAATCAACACTTCCAAGCAAAATGCAGACAAACAAATTTTTTAAAAATGAAGTGTACCTGCGGCACGAAAAGGAACATTTTGCTTCATTAATCCGCAAAGCGGGTTTGCTTCATGACAGCAACGCTGTCGCTTCATATTTGCCATCGGCAAATACTTCATTTATATTTTAAGGAACATTTTGCTTCATTAATCCGCAAAGCGGGTTTGCTTCATGACAGCAACGCTGTCGCTTCATATTTGCCATCGGCAAATACTTCATTTATATTTTAAGGAACATTTTGCTTCATTAATCCGCAAAGCGGGTTTGCTTCATGACAGCAACGCTGTCGCTTCATATTTGCCATCGGCAAATACTTCATTTTTATTTCACGGAGAAAATATGTCAAAAATCACAGATATGACCTCGGGGAATCCGTTAAAGCTGATGCTGAGCTTTGCATTTCCCGTGATACTTACAAATTTCGGACAGCAGTTTTATCAGATAGCGGATGCCGCCATCGTAGGACGAGGAATCGGTGTTGATGCACTGGCGGCGGTAGGCTGTACCGACTGGCCCTGCTGGCTCATAATATGGAGTATGGGAGTCATGACAGCGGGTTTCGCCACCTTTGTTTCCAGATTCTTCGGAATGAGGGACTATGAGGACATGAACCGCTCCATAGTCATTTCGGCGGTAATATCCGGACTTATCGCTGTTATTCTGACGGTAACGGGACTTGTCATCGCCCGTCCCATGCTTATATACATGGGCACGCCCGAAAATATTCTCGGGGATGCCGTAACCTATTTTTCCACCATGGTATGCGGCACGCTGATAGTCAGCTTTTACCACCTTTCAGCCTCCGTACTGCGTGCCTTCGGCGACGGAAAAACACCCCTTGTCGCCATGGCGATAGCTGCGGTATTAAATATATTTCTTGACCTTTTGTTTGCAATAGCACTGGGCTGGGGTGTTTTCGGAGCAGCACTTGCTTCTGTAACGGCACAGCTGGTTTCGTTTGTTTTCTGCCTTATAAAAATACTCAGAATCCCCTGCGTAAAAATCGATGCATCGGCACTGAAATGGGATATGAAGCTGGCTTGGGAAATATTCCGCTTCGGGCTTCCGCTGGTAATACAGTACATTATAATCCACCTCAGCGGTATAATAGTGCAGGCAACGGTAAACACTCAGGGAAGCGGATTTATTGCGGGCTACACCGCGGTAAACAAGCTGTACGGGCTTTTGGAGTGCAGTGCCATTGCACTGGGAAACGCCTTTACCACCTTTTCCTCCCAAAACTACGGTGCAGGTAACTACAAAAGGGTTAAAAAGGGTGTAAATTATGCCATACTGCTCGCTCTGGGAGCTTCTGCTTTACTTATTGCAATCGTTCTGCCCATGAACCGTCTGCTTCCTCAGCTTTTCATGGATTCTTCACAGCAGGGCGCATCTCAGGCACTGGATGTGGCGAGCCGTTATCTTATTTACATGATACTGGGTATGCCCGTACTTTACCTTGTATATGTGCACCGCAACAATCTGCAGGCTATCGGCATCGCAAGCTGGTCTTTGATTTCGGGTATCGCAGAAGCGGCAATACGTGTAGTTATGGCAAAGCCCGTGTTTGACGCACTGGGCAGTGAGGTGCTTTACTACATCGAGCCGGCGGCATGGCTGATGGCATGGCTGTTCGTTCTTGCGCCCTACTATTGGTATCAGAAAAAGAGACTTGGTGTATAGCCGAAAAGAGTCGGATCCAGAGGTTTTCGTTTGTTTATTCGGTAATATGTTGTCTTGCGACAACGCGATATATTTGCTTACGCAAATGCGATATGATATAAATCCCCCAACGCCCCGCAGGGCATATCGCTTGACGCAGGCAAATATCGCTCCCCTCCGGGAATATCGCAAATCCGGTAATGGATTTATATCGCTGCGCAGTGTCCCAAGGGACACTGCGCTAACCATATGGCAATTTTATTATATGCTTTTACTGTTATTTCAACAAAATTATAAATTTGGCAAAAATGTATTGAATTTACCGATTATTTGTTGTATAATGTTAATTGTAAATGATTTTAACTTAATTACATTTTGGAGGTCACAATGAAAGAACTTAAAAAGAATTGCAAATACGCCCTTGTTGTTCCCACAAGTATGGGCGTGCGTATTACCCCCGAAAACGGTCAGCCCGTTGCTTCATCTTCTGTTTTCCACATGCAGGCTACCAGTGCAGAGACCAACGTTGCCAGCATCAGCTCCTATCTCGGTCTGCCCGTAAAGGTTCTTACCACCTTTGTTAAAGGCAGTCCCATCGCAAGCTTTATAAAGAGCAATCTTCTTTCCCGCGGAATGGTTTTCGAGGGCAAAGAGGTTGAGCAGGGCGGTCCCTGGGGTTACCGTCATCAGTTCAATATTGCAGACAGCGGCTACGGCACCAGAGGTCCCCGCGTTCAGAACGACCGCGCAGGCGAAGTAGGACGTACCCTTAACATCAAGGACTTTGACCTTGAAAGAATTTTTGGTGAAGAAGGCGTTCAGATTCTGCACCTTTCCGGTCTTATAGGCGCTCTTTCCCACGAAACCAGTATGTTCTGCCTTGAGCTTGCACGCGCCGCAAAGAAATACGGCACTCTCATTTCCTTCGACCTTAACTACCGCGCTTCCTTCTGGAAGGACAGAGAGGACGAGCTTCGTGAAATCTTCACCGAAATTGCTTCCGTTTCCGACATTCTCATCGGTAACGAGGAGGACTTCCAGCTTTGTCTGGGCATTCAGGGTCCCGAAGCAGGCGGCAAGGACATTGCTTCCAAGATTGACGGCTTCAAGGAAATGATTAAGCGAGTTAAAGAAAAATTCACTCAGACCTCTGTTTTCGCAACCACTCTGCGTCAGGTTGTAAGCGTTAACAGCCATCTTTGGGGCGCTATCATGCTTCAGGGCGACACCTGGCAGGTAATCGAACCCAGAGAAATCACCGTTCTTGACCGTATCGGCGGCGGCGACGGCTTTGTGGGCGGTCTCTTGTACGGTATTCTCAAGGGCTGGGAACCCGAAAAGCAGATTCAGTTCGGTTGGGCAAGCGGTGCTCTGGCTACCACCTTCCTCACCGACTATGCACAGCCTGCCGACGAGGAACAGGTTTGGAGCGTATGGAGCGGTAACGCAAGAGTTAAGAGATAAATTCAAACGAGCTGTTTTCAGGGAGTCGAGGATGAAAATCCTCGGCTTCTTTGTTTTTATATCGTTTTGATTTGTGTGTACCGCATGCCGAAATACGGTGAATAATCGAAATGTCTATGTAATATCCCACATATTTGGAAAATAGTGAATTTTTAAATCCGATTTATCCATATACGTCCGATAAATCCATTGACATTTATATAAAATGGGTTATAATGAAATCAATCCGTGAAGCGTTATATTCACAGAACATTTTTAAATTTTCAAAGGAGCACTTATGGAATATCCGAAGCCCGGAAAATACCGTCACTACAAAGGCAATGAATACCAGCTTATATGCATCGCAAACCACTCCGAAACGTTGGAAAAAATGGTAGTCTACAAGGCACTTTACGGTGACGGAGAGGTATGGGTACGCCCGCTTTCCATGTGGGAAGAGGAAGTAAATACAGGCAGCACTGCTGTAAAGCGCTTTACATATGTAGGATAAATTCTAATTTTCAAATCCGCAATAAAGGAGAAAAGTTATGAAAACAAGAGTTGCATTTCTCGGCTTCGGACCGAGAGGTCAGAGTCTCATCCCCAATCTTCTGGACATGGACGACGTGGAAATAACCGTTGTGTGCGAGTTGCGCGACGACCGCCTTGAGCTTCTGGAGAAAAAGGTTAACGAAAAATACGGTGGCTCCGTCTATGCCACAAAGGATTACCGCGATGCCATCAGTCGCAACGATGTAGATGTAGTTATTGCCCCCACCTCCTTCAACTCACACCTGCCCATTGCCATTGAAGCAATGAAAAACGGCAAATACTGCGGCTTCGAGGTAGGACCCGCGGGCACCGTTGATGACTGTATTGAGCTTGTAAAGGTACGTGAGCAAACAGGTACACCCTGCATGGTTATGGAAAACTGTTGTTACGGTCAGTACGAGCTTACGGCATTGAATGCAATCAAGAAAGGGCTTTTCGGCGAAATAGTCCATTGCCGCGGCGGATATCAGCACGATTTGCGTTGCTTTGCCACACTGGAAAGCGAATGTGAACGCTCCTACCACTATATAAACCGCAACGGCGATATATATCCCACTCACGGTCTGGGACCCGTTATGAAATACCTCAATATCAACCGCGGAAACCGCATGACCTCGCTCAGCTCAATGTCCTCAAAGTCAAGAGGCTTTCTTCTTAAGGGAATTGAAGCCGACGGCGACAACAGCATCTGCAAAAACGGCGTAAAGCTGGGCGATATTGTAACCACCATGATAAAATGCGCAGGCGGTGAAACCATACTTATCACCCACGACACCTCTCTCCCCCGTCCTTATTCCCGTTGCAATCTTGTGCAGGGCACCAAGGGCCTGTGGATGGAGGATAAGGACGCCATATACATTGAAGGTCGTTCCGAGCTCGACAAGTGGCAGCCTATGTCCGAATACATGGACGAATTCGAGCATCCTTTGTGGAAGGAGTTCAAAAAGGACGGTGTAAAGGGCGGTCACGGTGGCATGGACTGGCTTCTGCTCCGTTCGCTTATAGATGCGTTCCAAAACAAAACCGATACCCCCATTGACATATACGATTCCGCATGTATGATTGCCATGACCTGTCTTTCCGAAAAATCCATCGAGCTGGGCGGTGCGGCAGTGGAATTCCCCGATTTCACAAGCGGAAAATGGTTACGCCGTGAACCTGCTCCCAAGAGCAAATACTCTCTCGATGCGGTGCACGATGACCTGTTCAATTTATAATCTGCCGACCGCGATATTTAACTATTTTTAGAAAAATCATTGACAAAATTACGAAAATATGATATAATTGATTTGTCCTGCAAAAACAAAATTCCGCAGTGGGCGACTGCGGATGAATGAAAGGACAGATTAATGAATCAAGAACAACAGGAAATTCTCGACAGGCACACCGACGAGCTGTGCAACATGCTGTCGGACTATGCCGAGGAATTGAAATCCGCACTGCGTGCGGAAATGAGCGTAATGCTTGCCAACCTGCGCTTTGAGTATGCAAAAAAGCTCAAAGAACTCAAAAACGGAGAATAACATATTCCGACAAGAAAAGCACTTGCTTTTGCAAGTGCTTTTTATTTTGGCAATTATGCAAATTTTATGCTTATCACAAATCAACCATTTTACAATTCGGTTTACAAAACGGTTGACAAAATTAAAAAAACGGTTTATAATATATTATAACAAATACTAAAGGTGAGATAATGAACAAAGAATTTGCACAAGTTATAATGTTGCAGGATGATTACTATTCAATCGACGATTTACGATACAATCAAAAAATCGGCATAATGCTTTCCAAGGACGAATTTGAAGAATTCTTAGACATAAAAGACCAATTAATTGACGAAAAAAATGAGCTCATGGAAGAGCTGCCTTTGAAAACCTTCAATTCGAAGCATTGTTTTTTTGTTAAAGCAAATTATTTGCTGTCCGTATACAACGAGTATCTCCGCATACATTTATACGATATTGAGCTCAATCACAGTTGTCTGTTTGACAGAAATACAGAAGATATGTTGAAGTCAAGGTTGTTTTCCGAAATAGAGGGAACTTTAAACGTGGAAAATGTTCCGACAACTCACAAGCGGATAGCCGAAGTATCTAAAATGGAAAACCCCACAGAAACCAACGATATAATCATAAAAAATATGTTTGATGCGGTGAAGTTTATTGTTAAAGAAAAGCCGGAGTTCAACAAACAAAACCTCTTTAAATTATACAGCATTCTGAGCAACAACTGCTTGCCGGAGGACAAAAAACTGAAAAAAGAGTTTTATTACCGTCATGAGCCGGTATACATCGGTAAATACGAGGGTGCTGATCATGCTATTATCGACGAATGTATGAACAGCTTGTTCGAATTTGCAAATGATAAGAATAACATTAAAGTTTATGACCACTTGTTACCGTATATTTGCCATTATTATATACTGTATATACATCCGTATTTTGATTTTAACGGAAGAACTGCAAGAATGGTTTCGTTCTGGCTGAATTACGTCAATAAAATAAAAGCAGCACCTTATTTTATGAGCGAAGCCATAAATGACAGCAAAAGCGGATATTACAATGCTATTGTAAATACAAGAGAATGCAGAAATGATTTAACTTATTTTTTAGGTTATATACTTGAAACGTCAATAAAATACAGTTTTGTATACAAAAATCTGGAAGAAATAAAAAAAGAACTCTCCAAATCAGGAGAATCTTTAACCTCTGCCGAGTGGGTATATGTGAAAAAAATAATAATCCACAATCCGGAAAACTTCTTTAACTATAAAATGTTTTTGACTTATATAGGCTCCGACATGACCAAACAAGGCGCTTTGAAGGCTTTGAACAAATTTGAGTCTTACGGAATTCTGGAAAAGTCAAAAAACAAAAGGAACGAAACAATATTTAAAATGGCTTCAAATATGATAACCTACAAATACAACAAGTAATCCAAAAAAGCCAACTCTTGCGAGTTGGCTTTTTTACTGGGACGGCTGGATTCGGACCAGCGAGATGACGGAGTCAAAGTCCGTTGCCTTACCGCTTGGCTACGCCCCAATGTATTTTATTGAATTAACCTCTGCATACTTGTGTATTATATCACAATCTGTCCGATTTGTCAATAGTTTTGATAATTTTAGCCTGCCGCAACGGTAGTTTGGCTTCATTTCTCCGTATGTCATTCTGAGCGCAGTGCGAAGCACGTAGTCGAAGAATCTTTTTTCATTTTATTCACTATGCGCGTTAAAGATGTTTCGACTACGCTACGCTTCGCTCAACATGACAGTATAGATACACACATAGCTGAGAGTATTTCTTTCTCCTACAATTTTAATAAATATTTGAGAGATGGTCATGTAATCATTTATAAGATCTAATTTGATCGGTTAACCCCAAAATATAATCAACAGAAACATTGTATATCCTTGCCAACATAATTACCAATTCGCACGGGAGATCACGAAGTCCGCTTTCATATCGGAAATATTGCGGTTGTGTTGTGTAAAGCATATCTGCTATTTGTTTTTGCGTATAATTGTTATCCTCACGCAAATCCTTTAATCTTTTATAATAAGCCAATTCAAAAAACTCCTAAAATATCTATTTGGATATATTGACATTTTAACATTAGTGTGATATAATGATGTGTAATTATATCCATTTGGATATAATTAGATTCAAAAATCATGTATTTAGGAGGACAAAAAATGTATTGCAAGCAATGTGGAACTCAATTGGTTGAGAGTTCTGAGTACTGCAGTAAGTGCGGAGCAAGTGTAGACGTAGACTCTAAAAAAGAAAAAACCAACATATTAGCATTGATTGGTGTTATCCTTGCAGGTGTGTCAATTTTTTTGAATTTTTGGGGAATTGTCGGTATATCAGCCATAGTTTTATCCGTTATTGGTCTGATTCAGATTAACAATTCAAACGAAAAAGGAAAGGCGATGGCAATTACGGGGATTTCGATAGGTGCATTTTCGGTGCTTTATGCTTTTATTATGATTCTGTTGTTAATATAATTATGTAAGGAGATTTATTATGAACTACTGTCAGTATTGTGGCACAGAAATTAATGACAAGGATGCGTTTTGCGCAAATTGCGGTAATTCTGTTACCGGTCCGTCAAATAAAAAGAATTTAAAACCTAAAACTTTATTTATTATTGCCGCAGTATCATTGATTCTGTCTGCTGTTTCGGCATTAATCACAGGATATCTCAATTCCACGGCACTTTCGGGAAATGCTGCTGCCCTTTCAGGTGGAGGAAATGACAATATGCAACTTGTTTTTGCGTATGCTTTTTTATTGTTCTTGGTTTTCGGTCTGGTTGCGCTGACAATCGCTATCATTAAAAAGATTAAATCAAAATAATGTAAAACATATGCTCAAAAGTGAGTAATAACCAAACTCGGCAAGGGATATATACGATTAAACAAATAAAACCGCGGACTATGTCCGCGGTTTTATTTAACAATCAAGTTGCTTTTTATTATTCCGGCTTTACAACGTAGTTTTCGCGGCGGGCAAGCTCTTTGCCCTGCTCGGAAATTATCCAGTTATAAAGTATTCTTTCCGGGCTGTCGGGAGATGCATCCTTTCGGATAACAACGTAAAAATCGTTGACGTAAGGGTACTGTCCCTGTGCAATGGTATCATTGGTGGGAGCAACACCGTCCACCGCAAGAAGCTTAGAGGTGTCAAGCTTATCCTTTTCCATATTGGTGAGGTAGTAATAAACCGTATATCCCAGTGCATCGGCAGAGTTTTCATAATCTGCCACGGCTTCAAGAAGTCCTATCATAGAGCCTATTCTTGTTTCGGCAGGCGCTTCCATCAGCTCGTCGCCCAGATTTACAAGCTTGTCAAACAAGGTCTGGCTTCCGCTGTCCTTGTTGCGCTGATATGCGATTATATTGTGGTCTTTACCGCCCACGTCCTTCCAATTTGTGATATTGCCCTTGTATATTTCTTCAATCTGCTGTTTTGTAAGGCTTTCAACCTTGTTTTCCAGTGAGCAGATGAATACCAGCGCATCCGTGCCGATGGGAGTCATTTCCAGCTCAACCTGCTTTTCGGCGGCATATTCAACGGCTTCCTCACCCATTTCGTAGGCAAGAATTATATCAAATTCCCCGTCAACAAGCGCCTTATAGTTATCGGTGGTGGAGCCTTCAAAGGTTATCATTTCATTTGCTGTGGTGCGGTCTGTGCCCAGTACAGTGGCGGTTACCGCCTCACCCAAGGGGAGATTCGCAAGGCTTCCACCCATTTTGGGGTAGTTTTCGGTTGTAAATTCAAAACCGCGCTGAGCGGGCTGTTCATTCACATCGGACGGAGGGAGGTCGGGCTTATTATGTATGTCGGATTGAATTTGTGCGTTATTTAACTCAGGCATAACTGCGAAAAGGCAGGAATTGAGACAAAAAACACACATTGTAAGAAGTATTGCGCAAATTATAAGCTTTTTCATAGTCGGTCCCTTTCATAAATTAATCAAAGTATGTTTTGAAAACAACATTCATTTCATGGTCATACAGGGCGCAGTAATTATCGGTGCAGACATTAAACCAGCTTTTTCCGTCATTGGAAAAAGTACTTATAAGCCTTGCATTTTTAACGATATACTCTCCCTTTTCAAGGTCGTAAAGAAACTGGAGGCTTTGACCCGACATACTTCCGTCATACCGATAAGTAGACACTATGACGTATCTGTCGCCCGCAAAGGAGATGTAGCCGTCGCCCTCAAGGTCGATGATTACTTTGTCCGTCTCTGTGTCATACATCTTCTGACGGCTGTTATTGACCTGCTTATTGGTGTTGGTTTTGGGGTCATAAACGCTTTCCCATCTGCGCGAAACATAGGAAATATACCGTCCGTCGGAGGAAACGCCATTGAGCCTTTCAAAATCGTCCTCAATATATGCCACGGTGTTTCCCTCGCCATCCATGAAAACGGCGGTTTTTTTCTCCTCGTCCTTATATACATATACGTCAACGCCGTTGTCGTACTGATTGGGGCTGACGCCGTAATCCTTACTTACAACGGGTGTTCCGTCTATGAGATGCTTCCATGTAAAGGTGCCGTCATTATTGCGGTAGTAATATATAATATCTCCGTTTTTCTGCAGACAGAAGTTTAAGTGGGCACCGCCCTTCTGTTGTACAATAAAATTCCCGTTTGCATCAAGGATATCGCGTGTTGCATATTTTTCTTTTATGTTTGCACTGTAATAGTAGGGTTTATTCTCATCATAGCTTAACCGGTGTATGCTTTCGTAGTTACCGTGAGTAATGCGGTTACCCTTTGTATCTATCATGTAGCACTCTCCGTCAAGGTCGGTGACTATCGCCACCCCCTCTTTTGAAAAAGACTGGGCATATTTGTACGGTCCCAGCACCACATTTCCATTAAGGTCGATGTAGCAGGCAGAGGGAGAGGAGCTGTCACTTCCCCACTTTTCCGCGTTAAACATACCGTGGGAATAAGTACCAAGGCTGTCATAGCCATCGATTTTGCCCAGCTTTTTGCCGTTATAGTCGTAAAGCTCGGTGTAGGTCTGATAGTTTTCGTTGTCCTTTACCACATTGATACATATAACGCCGTCACCCACCGAGCCGACCCAGCCTCTTTTAATTTCCAGGCTCCAGGAGCCATCGCGGGGAACGATCAGTGTGCGCGCCGGCGCAACATCGAAATCGCTTTCGTTAAAGGACACCTGGTAATACTCAAAGCCGTCGGGACAACGGTTCAGCCAGATATGAGGCACGTTCTTTGATGCATCCATAACTATTTTGCCCTCCGGAGTGCAAAATCCGTAGGAGGCATAGTACATAGTGTCAAAGTCGGTGGAAAACTCCTTATATGCACCGATATATGGAATTATTGTGCCGTATTCTTCGGATGGTATGAATTCCGTGGTAATATCCTCATAAAACCGCTCATTTTGCATGCCGAACTCACCTATATCCGGCCATTCGCCCTCTATATAAAAGACATTTTCATCTTTTTCACCTGTGTATTCGGGAGCGGTAACGGGAAGCTGCTGCACATCCTCAGGCATAAAGCCCTCGCCCACCTCGCTGTGTGACACGCAGGATGTAAGCATCAAAAGGCACATAATAAGTAAAGCAGTTTTTTTCATAGTATTCCCCCTTTGTCTGTTAGACGAAAAAAACAGGAAAAAGTTTCATCAAAACGATACACAAAAATCCCTGCGCAATTCTCTTGCACAAGGATTTTCAAGGTACATTTTATTTAACATCCGTAATTTCGGTGTCACCGTAACGGTTTATGTATTCCTTAAGTATTCTGTTAGTGGCAAGGGGTGCATCACCCAGAGTACCGGAACATAATATAACACCGCATATCTTATTTTCTTTAAGCAGTTCAAAATAGCAGGAAAGCTGTTTTTCAAACAATTCGGGCTTCATGGGGCGGTTGTTGTCTCCCGAATAATCCCAGGTATATACACCGAGCATTATCGGCTTGCCGTTTGCAACAGCATAAAGCTTTTCAAGATACTGCTGCATATTATCAATATTTTTGCTTTCCCAAATCCAGAAGGTTATGCCATCGAAGCATTCCATATATTTTTCAAGCTCGAAATCAAGCTGAAAATCGTACAATACGCACCAGAAATCAAGTCCCTTTCGGTTAAGTGCACTTTTAATCTTTTTCAGCACCTCGGGAGTGAACCGTTTCATTCTTTCCTCCGAAAAGAAGTCGTCCACCACACCGCCCGTTATATTGGGAAAGTCCGGCTGTATATCAAGAATATCGCCTGTATTACCTAATTCGTCCTCCGGCAGAGGCGTGCTTGCATCACCCAGAACAGACCACTTTACCTCTCTGAGCGCCGAAAATCGCTGTGCCATGCCGTCAAATGGAGGTTGAATATTTCCACCGTAGGATACTATAAAGGCATTGGGTATTCCGTATTCCCTTGCAAACTGCTCGGGTGTCATACTGCATTCCAGGCCTGTACATTTATTATGGGAGCCTTCAAGATGTCCCCAGTTCCAAAGCTTATCCTTAAGTTTCATAACTGCTCCTTATTTATTATTCAGCTTACTTTTCATAGCTTCAAAGGTTTCGTCACTGATAACATGCTCAACACGGCAGGCATCGGCGGCGGCGGTTTCCTCGCCAACGCCAAGGCTCATAAAATACTCCGTCAGCACCTTGTGGCGCTCGTAGGTCTTGGCGGCAAGCTCCTCGCCCGCGGGGGTCAGTGAAAGATAACCTTCGGCATCCGTCACAATATAACCGCCCTCTCTGAGTATTCCCAAAGCACGGCTGACACTGGGCTTTTTGTAGCCGGTATATTCCGCCACATCAATGGCGCGCACCTGTTTTGAACGGCTGAGCAGTACATGGATGCTCTCCAGATACATCTCGCCCGATTCGCGTATACTCATTTTTACCTCCGAGTCTTTATAATTTGCAATGTGCAATTATGGAAGCTTTTGCTTTGCAAAAGCTATTGCTGAAACGCTTCGCGTTTTTCCCCCTTAACGTTGCCGTCGGGCAACATATCACATCCGTAAGGATATATCACTGATTTTGGGCTATGCCTGAAATCAAACTGTATATCACCGGCACAACCACAGCAGGAAGCATATTCAGCGTTTTTATCTTATTTGTAACAAGAAAATTCAGTCCGATGCACATGATAATGGCATAGCCCACATAACACACCTGCTTTAAAAGCTCGCCCACAAGTATCTGACCCAGTGTGCCTGCAAGCAGTGTAATTCCGCCCTGATATATAAGAAGCGGAACAAAGGAGAAAATAACTCCCCATCCCAGTGTTGCCGCAAGAACTATGGCGGCGGTAAAGTCCAGTGCGCTTTTAATGAAAAGCACACTGCTGTCACCCGTCAGACCGTCGTTCACCGAGCCGATTATAGCCATCGCACCAACGCAGAACAGAACGGTAGAGCTGATAAAGCCTGCGGAAAATCCGCCGAAATTGAATTTTTTCTCCATTTTCTCGGTAAAGCGGGTGAAGCGTCCGTCAAGGTTCAGCACCTCGCCCGTCAGCGTTCCCAAAACAAGGCTGACAATGAGAATAAGCTCGCCCGAGGTAGAAAAACCACTGTCCGTGACTGTCAGCATATTGCTTAAAACGCCGTTTATTCCCACCACCAGAACAGCGATGCCCAGCGCTTTATTTATACCGTCCACCCAGCTTTGGCGGATGAGTTTTTTGAATATCAGACCGATAATTCCGCCCAGTATAACGGCAATACAGTTTACAAGTGTACCCATAAAAATCAAAATGCCTTTCAGGTCAAATATATGAAATATTGGTAAGATACTGTCCGCCCCGTATGGTAAGTGTGCCGAAGGAGGCTCTTTCTCCGCAGTGCGGACGTGAAATACTGCCGGGGTTGAACATTTTTATTTCGTCATCAAACATATCCACAGGTGTATGAGTGTGGCCGAAAATAACGATATGCGCTTTTTTCTGGCGCGCCACATTCAGCATAAAGGAATATGTGCTTTTTACGTTTCTCAGATGCCCGTGCATAATAAGCACGCGAAAGCCCTCAAGGTCAAGAACAAGCTCGTTAGGCTCGTCAGGACTGGGCCAGTCACAGTTTCCCGCCACATAGGTAACGGGGATATTGGGGAAAGTCTCGCGCAGAACCTTTGCATCCTCCAGGTTGTCACCAAGATGGATTATAAGGTCGGTGCCGGGGCTTTTTGAAATAATCTCACACATTTTATCGGTACGACGGTGAGAGTCGGAAAAGATAAGTACATTCATTTTGAAAATCCTTATGTCAGTAGCAAAATATCTGCCGGCGAATATAATAAAAACAAAGAGAACGGCAAAAAGAGGTGATTAAATGGACATAAACAAAGCGGATATCGACCGCCTTACAAATCTGGGAGACGGCGTTTTTGAAAAAAAGCTTCAGCAGGCATTGGACGCGGCAGGCGCAAGCGACGATACGGTAAAAAAGCTGAGCGCCAACATTCCCCAGATAAAAAAGACCCTTAAGTCACTGTCGCAAAGCGACCTTGAAGCGCTGGCAGACAAGCTGGATGAAAAAGCAATCGAAAATATCAAAAACAAGCTCAGTGAATAAAGGGAGGTACAGCCATGGACGAATTATCCGATAAGCTGAGTAAAATACTCGGCGACCCGAAGAGCATGGAGCAGATAATGGCGCTTGCGGGAGCACTGGCTTCAAAGGACACAGCCGAGCAGCCTCAAGCCTCTCAGCCTCAGACCGAGACACCAAATCTGCCGTCCGACCCCGCACCCCTTGTGGGAATGCTCAAGTCGTTGACAAACTCACCTGCGGGCAAAGCCTTTTTAAGCGGAGAAAAGGAGCGCATACAGCTTCTTACCGCTCTTAAGCCATACATGGGAAATGCAAAAAAGGAAAAGCTAAACAAGGTGATTTCCACCATGGAAAGTGTGGGCAGTATAAGCTCGCTGGCAAAGCTTCTTTAAGGGGGGACGGCAATGTACTCACGTCACACATCCTCGGACGGCTACACCGCCGACTATCTGCGTGCAAGATACGCCGAAAAAATATCTCCGCGGCGCAGTCCCTTCAAGCAGCCCGCTGAGGAACGCGTACCGCAAAACCCGGTGTCTCTCCCCGTTCCCGCCCCGATTGAGGATTCAAATCCAATTCAACCGACGGACTCGGGAATTTCAGGCTTTATTTCCAATCTTGAGGGGGATGACATTCTGCTTCTGGCAGTGCTGGCGCTTATACTCTTTGGCGACGGCGAAAAAAGGGACCTTGATCTCATTCTCGCCGCGGCGCTGATATTTATTGAGTTTTCGTAAAGACTATTCACTTACTTCAAACATAGTAGGGTCGGACGCATAATCCGCCGTAAAGCTGTCTGTTGTAAGCCGATAGCTCAACTCATCCGCCATGTATGTTTCGGCGGCAAGCACAATGCCGTGATCGGCACTTATATAAAACTTTTCAAGCTGGTCAAATTCGGGGTAGTAAAACTCGATGTATATTATATTACCGTCAGTTCTGCCCTTGGTTTCGGCAAAACGCGCACTCACAAGCTCATTATCGGTATTTTCCAGAAAATAGTCAATATCCGCAACACCGATCTGGCTTTCATAGGTGAAATCACTGCTGTTTTCCACAATGTTATAAGCGCCCGTAACACTGTTTACAAGCTTGACCCGTGCTCCGTCGCATATAATAAGTCTTTCCTGCGACCCGCCGGTCTGCACGCGGTACATATCTCCGCTTTTCCAAACGGTATTATCGGTAGTGTGAACCGTACCCTCCGAAAATCGTTCCACCGTGAAAACAGCGTAATAGTTTTCCCTGTGCCTTATCTGCCTTATAGCGTCCGCGGCATTGTCGGGTGTTATTTCGGCAAGGAAAAACTCGTCCTCCGTGCCTACGGCCGTAAGTGAGTTGTAAACTGCCTCGTCAAACTCATTTATACTGTCGGTAACGGGGGGCGTTTGCTGTGCATCATACCACTGCCGTGCAAAAAAAAGCGCACCGCATATTAACGCAATAACAACAAACAAAACCGAAAATTGTTTCATAAAGCCTCCGAAGCCTTACTTATTCTCTTCTTCCTTTTTTTCCTCGATTCGCTCGTGCATGTTAAGACCCGTATGCTCACGGGTTTCCTCGTTGCCCAGAAAAATGCGCCAGTTGAGAACGCTGAGAACTATTACAATAAGCACCAGTACCACTGCACCTATAAGCTTTTCGGCAGTGCAGATAATACCCGCAATGCCCATAAGCGCAGACAACGCGTAAAGGATAGTTACCGACTGCTTTTGGGAAAAGCCTATGTCAATAAGCTTGTGGTGCAGATGTCCGCGGTCGGGGTGGAAGGGGCTCTGTCCCTTTAAAAGACGGCGCACAATGGCACTCATGGTGTCTATAAGCGGCAATCCCAGAATAAGAAAGGGTGCCGCAAAGGAGATAACGGCGTTGGTCTTGAAAAAGCCCATTACCGATATGTTGGCAAGAAGAAAGCCCAGAAACAGTGCGCCCGTATCACCCATGAATATCTTGGCGGGGTTTACGTTGAAGGGCAGAAAGCCCAGACATGCGCCTGCAAGAACGGCGGTTATTATTGCCACATTGAAATCCACCACCGGGCTTAAAAGCGTGAACACCAGTATGGAAAATGCGGAAATGGTGGAAACACCGCAGGCAAGTCCGTCCAGACCGTCAATGAGGTTGACGGCGTTTGTAACGGCAACTATCCACAAAACCGTGACGGGTATGCTCCAGTCACCGAAGGTGATATACTCTCCGCCGAAAAGGCTGATGTGCTCAATGGTAACACCCATAAGTGCGGGAATGCAGGCGGCGATTATCTGAACAAAAAATTTAGGCAATGCGGGCAGTGCGTGAATATCATCAAATATACCCAGCACGACTATTACCGCCGCGCCCAGAAGTATACCTAAAAGCTGTTTATTTATGTCACAGAAAATAAGTGCGGTTATAACAAAGCCCAGAAAGATTGCCAGTCCGCCCATACGGGGGATTGGCTCTTTATGCATACGACGGTTGTCCTTGGGCACATCCACCGCGCCCAGCTTATATGCCAGCACGCGCACAACGGGAGTGCACACAAAGGACAGAAGTCCTGCGCAAAATATTATTACTATGCCGTAAATTATATCTCTGTACGAAGCCATATATAACATCCTCTGTTTTTGAAAAAGGGTTTATTACTTTCCTAACTGATAGAAGCCCACCTTGCGGTAAACCTTGGAAAGTGTCTTCTGGGCAAGATAAGATGCACTGCGCGCACCCTCCGCCATTATTTTTTCAAGCTCGTCCTTGTTTTCAAGCAGCATGTTGAATTTGTCCTGTACCGGCTTAAGTCCGTCAGCACACGCCTCGCCTACTGCCAGCTTGAAGTCTGCATAGCCTTTACCGTCAAACTCACGCTCGATTTCCTCGTGTGTCTTACCTGTAAAGCAGGAGTAGATGTTCATGAGGTTTGCAATGCCCATACGGCTTTCGTCGTATTTTACAAGTGCATCACTGTCGGTAACGGCACGCTTGAACTTGCGGATAATATCATCTCTGCTGTCGGTGAGAAATACAGCCGCATTGGGGTTTTCCTCAGATTTGGACATTTTCTTTTCCGGCTCGGCAAGCGACATTATTTTTGCACCCGCTTTTGCAAAATAAGGCTCGGGAATGGTAAATGTGGGGGAATAAACAGTATTGAAGCGCTCGGCGATATCGCGGGCTATTTCAATGTGCTGCTTCTGGTCTGCACCTACGGGTACCATGTCCGCCTGATACAGAAGTATATCCGCCGCCATCAAAACGGGATAGGTGAAAAGACCTGCGTTGATATTATTGGCATTCTTGGCGGATTTATCCTTGAACTGTGTCATTCTGGATAATTCACCGAACATTGTGTAACAGCTGAGCACCCAGTTAAGCTCAGCATGCTGATGCACGTGACTCTGCACAAAAAGGGTGTTTTTTGCAGGGTCAAGTCCGCAGGCTATGTATATTGCCAGTGTTTCCAGTGTTCTGCGGCGAAGCTCGGCAGGGTTCTGACGCACCGTGATGGCGTGAAGGTCAACTACGCAGTACAGACAGTTATATTCGTCCTGCAGAAGCTCCCAGTTGCGCAGTGCGCCCAGATAGTTGCCTATTGTGAGTGTTCCGCTGGGCTGAACGCCCGAAAGTATTGTCTTCTTGGTGTTTTCCATTGTGATTTATCCTTTCAATCAGAGCATTTCCTTAATTGTCTGCGCCAGTGCCGCCACACCCGTGACAATCTGCTCGTCGGAGGGCATGGAGTAGTTCATGCGGAAGCAGTGGGTAGTTTCAGTCTCGTCCGCGAGGAACGCCGCGCCCGTAACAACCGCAACCTTCTTTTCCAGTGCCTTTTTGACAAAAGCGGCGACGTCAATGTGCTCCGGCAGTGTGCACCACAGGAACAGACCGCCCTGAGGACGGGTGAATTTAACGCAGTCGGGGAACTGCTTATCCATTTCGCTCAGCATGAGACGGCATTTTGCGCCGTACATATCGCAAATAGAGGCAATCTGTGCATCCAGGTCATACTGCTCCATAAAGCGGTCACACACCATCTGGAAGAATATATTTGTGTGAACGTCGTTAACCTGCTTTGCGACAACAACCTTCTGAATGACC
Organism: Oscillospiraceae bacterium; assembly: GCA_015065085.1. Lineage (NCBI taxonomy): Bacteria > Bacillati > Bacillota > Clostridia > Eubacteriales > Oscillospiraceae > Oscillospiraceae bacterium. The sequence continues at coordinate 39,360 of SVQW01000018.1, forward strand.
TCCTCGGGTCCCTGCAAAAAGCCTATACGCATACCTGCGGACAAAATCTTGGAGAAGCTGGAGCAGTAGAGCACCAGTCCGTCCTCGTCAAAGGATTTCAAAGAGGGCACATGCTCACCTTCAAAACGAAGCTCGCCGTAGGGATTGTCCTCAAAAATAAGTATGCCGTATTCCTTGGCGATATTATACACCTCGCGGCGTTTTTCAAGCGACATTGTGATGCCGCTGGGGTTCTGGAAATTGGGGATTATGTAAAGAAGCTTTACCTTACCCTTATTCTTTTCAATAGCTTCACGCAGTGCGGCGGTGTCGATACCGTCATCCTTCACCTCAACGCCCACAAGCTTTGCGCCGTTGGCGCGGAAAGCGTTCATAGCACCGATAAAGCTGGGGTTTTCGCATATTACCACATCGCCCTCATTGCACAGAACCTTGCACACAAGGTCTGCCGCCTGCTGACCGCCTGTGGTGATGATAAGCTTGTCAAAGTCTTTGCCCATGCCGAATTTTTGTTTCTGGCGGGCGGTTATTTTTTCGATAAGTGCGGGATAGCCGTCGGTAATGCTGTACTGCAGGGAGGCAGCAGCACTTTTGGGGTCGGCAAAAATTTCGGCAGAAATTTTTGCAATGGCGTCCACGGGGAAGGATTTGGGATTGGGGTTTCCGCCTGCAAAGGAGATGATGGATGGGTCGGAAAGAGACTTGAAAATCTCACGTATTGCGGAGGGTTTTAAATTTGCCACTTTATCGGCGAATGTATAATTCACAAAGACACTTCCTTTACATTGATACTATTATAACCAATACATTGTATCACAAACCTTTCAAAAAATCAAGTCACACACCCAAAAAGTTACAATATATAATATTTGTGTAAAAATACTTCAAATGTATTGACAATACAGGCGATTTGTGATATAATATTCGGGATAAAAAAGCGCTGAAACGATGCGGTTAAAATAAAGATTGTGGGTCTTTTCGGTGCGCCGAAAAGACTTTTTTTGTAACGGAGGTTTAAATGAAGAGCTTACTCACACTTAAGGATCTTTCAACAGACGAAATTTTCTCCATTCTGGACCAGGCCGAGAAATTCCGCGGCGGCGAAAAGTGCAATTGCGGCGAGGGCAAAATTGTTGCCAATCTGTTTTTCGAGCCATCCACCAGAACCCATTACAGCTTTGAAGCGGCGGAATTGCGTCTGGGCTTGAGTACCATGGATTTTCTGCCCGAGGCATCTTCCATGAAAAAGGGCGAAACCTTTTACGACACGGTAAAAACCTTTGAAAGCCTGGGTGTTGATGCACTTGTAATCCGTCACAGCGTAAATGAGTTCTACAACGAAATAAAGAATGTCATTCCCCCCATACTCAATGCCGGCGACGGAACGGGTAACCACCCCACTCAGAGCCTTCTTGACCTTTTGACCATACGTGAGGAGTTCGGAAAATTTGAGGGGCTGAACATCGCCATTATCGGTGACGTAAAGCACTCACGTGTTGCTCACACCAACTTTGAGGTATTCAAGCGTCTGGGCATGAACACCTTCTACTCCTGCCCCGATGATTTCAGCGAGGATATCGCCCATGCTCACCCCATAACAATAGACGAAGCGGCAAAGGAAATGGATGTTGTAATGCTTCTCAGAGTTCAGCACGAGCGCCACGGCAAGGGCATGGTCATGACGGATGCGGAATACAACACCAGATACGGCATGAACAGAGCACGTCTGGACATGATGAAAAAGAACGCCATTATCATGCATCCCGCCCCCTTCAACCGCGGCTGTGAACTGACCGACGAGGTGGTGGAATGCGACAGAAGCCGTATCTTCAAGCAGATGGCTAACGGCGTATTCGTAAGAATGGCAGTGCTCAAGCGTGCCTTTGAGGACTGATTTTCGGAGGAAAAAATGAATCAACTTATAAAGGGTGCAAATATATATTACCGCGGCGCGTTCAAAAGGCTGGACGTGCTTATTTGCGACGGAATCATCAGCGATATAGCTGACAGTATCTCTTTTTCGGACAACACCCAGATTATAAACTGTCCGGACTGCTTTATGTTCCCCGGTTTTGCGGACGTTCACGTCCACTTCCGCGAGCCGGGATTTTCTTATAAGGAAACCATCAAAAACGGCTCAATGTGTGCCGCAAAGGGCGGATATACCGCCGTATGTCTCATGCCTAACCTTATCCCCGCTCCCGATACCCCCGAGCACATACAGGAGCAGCTTGACATAATCGAAAGAGACGCGGTTATAAAATGCTATCCGTACAGCTCCATAACCGTTGGACGCAAGGGCAGAGGCGAGCTTGTGGATATGGAAAAAATGTCGCGTTATGCCGTGGCATTCACCGATGACGGCACCGGCATCCAGGAAAAAGAGCTGATGGACAAGGCAATGAAGCAGGCGGCTAAAAGAAAGCTTCTCATTGCCGCTCACTGCGAGGACGAAAGCCTGTTAAACGGCGGATATATCCATGACGGCGAATATGCAAGGCTTAACGGTCACAAGGGAATAAGCTCCGAAAGCGAATACGCTCAGGTCGACCGTGATATAAAAATCTGCGAAAAGTACGGCACGCGTTATCACGTCTGCCATATTTCCACTGCCGAAACGGTAGAGCTGGTGAGAAAAGCAAAGGCGAAGGGTCTTAATGTTTCCTGCGAAACGGGTCCCCACTATCTTACCATGTGCGATATGGACATTGAGAACGAGGGCAGATTCAAAATGAACCCGCCTATACGAAGCGCCTCTGACCGCGATGCGCTGGTGCAGGGCATCGTTGACGGCACAATAGAAATAATCGCCACCGACCACGCTCCCCACTCCAAAAATGAAAAGAGAGGCGGACTGCGCGAAAGCCTTATGGGTGTTGTGGGTCTTGAGACCGCATTTCCCGTTCTGTACACCGAGCTTGTAAAAAAGGGAATTATAACGCTTGAAAAGCTTGTTGAGCTTATGTCGGTAAACCCCAGAAAGCGCTTCGGGCTGGAAAGTGCCGAAATTGAAAAGGGTGCCGAGGCAAACCTGTGCATCTGGCGTCTGAGCAGTAAATATACCGTAAACTCCGAGGATTTTATATCTGCGGGCAAGGCAACTCCATTTGAGGGCAAAGAGGTGTACGGTCAGAATCTTATGACCATTCTTGGTAAAAACACCGTGTGGAAAAGATAAAGCCGAAAGGAAAGAATATGAGTAATTTTAAAATAATATCGCAAAGAAAGCTGTGCGATGCGGTATATGAAATGATACTCGAGGGTGACACCTCCAAAATCACCGTTCCGGGTCAGTTTGTAAATATAAAGCTTCCCGAATTTTATCTGCGCCGTCCCATTTCGGTGTGCGACGTGCAGGAAAACAGACTTACTCTTATCTATAAGGTGGTAGGTAAGGGAACCGAAAAAATGGCGGCTCTTGCCGACGGATACGAATTTGACGTACTGTGCGGACTGGGCAACGGCTTTGAGGTGAGAGACGAAAAAAGCTGTGTACTGGTAGGCGGCGGCGTAGGCGTTCCACCCATGTACCTGTTGTGCAAAAGACTTATTGAAAAGGGCATAAAACCCACTGTTGTAATGGGCTTTGCAAGCAAAAAGGACGTATTTTACGAGGACGAGTTCAAGGCGCTGGGTGTTGAAGTAAAAATCGCCACCAACGACGGAACATACGGCACAAAGGGCTTTGTCACCACTATTCTCGACGGCATGGATTTTAAAGCTCTGTACGCCTGCGGACCTATGCCCATGCTGAAAGCACTCACAAAATACGACGCACACTGTCAGTTAAGCCTGGAGGAACGCATGGGTTGCGGCTTCGGTGCCTGCATGGGCTGCTCCATACAGACCAAAAACGGCTACAAAAGGGTATGCAAGGACGGACCCGTATTCAACAAGGAGGAACTGTTATGGGATACGATTTAAGTGTTGAGCTTTCGGGTGTAAAGCTGGATAATCCCGTAATTCCCGCCAGCGGAACCTTCGGCTTCGGTGCGGAATTCAACGAATATTACGACATAAACATTCTGGGCTCTTTGTCCTTCAAGGGTACAACCAAGGAACCCCGCTTCGGCAACCCCACTCCCCGTATCGCCGAGACTCCGTCGGGTATGCTCAATGCGGTAGGACTGCAAAACCCCGGTATAGAGTCGGTTATAAAAAACGAGCTTCCCAAGCTGAGAAGCTTCTTCAAAAAGCCCATTATTGCCAATATTTCGGGCTTTTCCCCCGAGGAATATCTGTACTGCTGTGAAAAAATCGACAAAGAGGAGCAGGTTGCCATTATCGAGGTCAACGTAAGCTGTCCCAACGTCAAGCACGGCGGTATGAGCTTCGGAACAAGCCCCGAAAGCGTTGGTTTTATAACAAAGGAAATCAAAAAAGTCACCAAAAAGCCCATTTACATAAAGCTTTCCCCTAATGTTACCGACATTGTTTCCATCGCCAAGGCATGTGAGGATGCGGGCGCGGACGGCGTCAGCCTTATAAACACTCTTATGGGCATGAGAATTGACCTTAAAACCCGTAAGCCCATTATCAAAAATGTGACAGGTGGTCTTTCGGGTCCTGCGGTATTCCCCGTAGCGCTGAGAATGGTATATCAGGTTGCACACGCGGTATCAATTCCCGTTATCGGCATGGGCGGTATTTCAACTGCCGAGGATGTCATCGAAATGATGATGGCAGGTGCGGATGCAGTTCAGGTAGGCGCGGCAAATCTTGTCAATCCCTATGCCTGCAAGGAAATAATTGAGGACCTTCCCCGTGTCATGGAAAAGTACGGAATAAAATCTCTTAAGGAATTAAAAGGATAAAATATGCATTACACTTCATTTTCTCTGGGCGGAAGCTGGACAATGGACTACTCCCCCGAGGTATACAACAAAAAAACAGTTCCCGAATTTACAGGCGCACAAATCGAAAACGCCGTTCCCGGATACTGGGAGGATATGACCGAAAGGTTTCTTGAAACTCCCTTTTTCCGCAATTTTGTAATAAACCCCGAGTATGGCTTACAGCAGTACCCCATCGCAGACGGTGTGCCGGATATGGCGCTTCCCAACATTGTGGGCAACTTCTTCTACCGCCGTACATTTATCCGTCCCGACGCAAAGGGCGAAGCGGTAATTCACTTTGAGGGCGTACAGAACTCGGTTTCGGTATGGCTTAACGGCGAATTTCTTTCAAGACATGAGGGTTACAGCACACCCTTTGACATAAAAATCCCCGACGGAATTCTCACCGACGTCGAAAACACTCTTGTGCTGTCGGTATCCAATATTCGCCTTGAGGGCTATGCCGGCGAGCCGGTTTCGGGAATTACCTCCCGCGCCGCAAGCGAATGCACAGGCGGTATCACGGGTGAGGTGGAATTGAGATTTTACCAAAGCCCCCTGCGTGATGCGGCACTGCTGGTTTCAAGCGACCTTAAGGAAATAAACGTTCAGCTGGATTCGGTAAGCGATGCAAAGTACACCTGGCAGGTATTGAAAAACGGTAACGTTATAAAAAGCGGAGAGGCTGAGGGCAATTTCACCTTCGACACCCGCGGACTTGCCCGCTGGTCACCCGAATGCCCCGAGCTTTACACGCTGAAAATCGCCTGCGGAGACAGCGTTCTTGAAAGAAGCTTCGGTGTACGCCGTCTCACTGCGGACGGAACGCGTCTTTTGCTCAACGGCAAGGCCTGCTTCCTGCGCGGCGTAACCGAGCATTGCTACTATCCCGAAACCGTAAATCCCCCTCACGATATCATCCATTACAGAAATGTCATAAAGAACCTAAAAAAGCTGGGCTTTAACTTTATCCGCTTCCATACCTACATTCCCACCGAGGAATATATGCAGGCGGCAGACGAATTAGGTATGCTTCTGCACGTGGAAAGCCCCAACAACACAAGTCTTTGCGAGTGGCGCGAAATAGTTGATTTCTGCCGCCGCCACACCTCTGTTGTGATATACTGCTGCGGTAACGAATTGTATATAGACGATGCCTTTATCGACCATCTGCGCCTTTGCGCGGAAGAGGTTCACCAAAAGACCGATTCTCTGTTCAGCCCCATGAGCGCCATGCGCGGACTGGAATACTGCTGGGAATGGTCTGAGCTTGAGGACGAGGCAACAATTTACGAGCCCTTCACTCACAACCCCAGAAGACTTGCTCTCACAGGCGAATTCTGCGATATGTACAGCAGCTATGCACGCGGTCTTCTCAGCTACACCTCGCTGGATGCCGACCCCGAAAAGCTGGATGACTGGTCAAAAGTGTACAACAAGCCCCGTGTAAGCCATGAAATATGCATCGACGGTACCTACACCGACCTCAGCTTAAAGTCGCGTTATGAGGGCACACGCATCGGCAAAATCGATATGTTCAATTCCATTGAGCGCCATCTGCGCGACAAGGGATTGCTTCATAAAGCTCCGCTGTACTTCAAAAACTCCTGTGAATGGCAGAGAAGAGTGCGCAAATACTGCTTTGAAGCGGCACGCCGTTGTAATAAGCTTGCAGGCTTTGATTTTCTGGGTCCCATCGACACCCACTGGCATACCTTCGGCTACGATGTGGGCATGATGAATGAGTTTTACGAGCTCAAGCCGGGTGAAACGGTACGCAACGTACTGATGTACAACTCCGAAACAGTACTCCTCACCGACCTTGGTACAGATGTTAACTTCACAAGTGAGGGTACCCTGTCCTGCGGAATATATGTCTCCCACTTCGGCATAACACGTCTTGTGGACGCAAAACTTTCCATCCGACTGGAGCTTGACGGAAGGATAATTCACCGCAATACCGTTCAGATTACAAATGGCGGTGTGGGCGGTGTGTTCAAGCTTTACGACCTTTCCACCGCTCTGCCCAAGGTTTGGGTGCCCGGCGAACTGAAGCTTTGCGTTGAACTGGACGACTGGAACACTCACGCGGAAAACGAATGGGAGCTTTACATTTTCCCCGAAACCGAAACTCCCCACGCCCCCGAGCTTGTCATTTCGGACGGCATGAGCGCCGACGAGCTTGAAAAGGCACTTTGCGACGGCAAGGATGTGGTTATATTCGGCGGTACTCCTTTTGCAACACTGCCCACCTCTTTCCGCATATCTCTTGCGGGCAGAACCTCGGGTAATCTTGCCACGGTTATTGCCGACCATCCCGCTCTTGGCGGACTTCCCCATGAAGGCTTCTGCGGCTGGCAGTTCCGCAGACTTATGGAAGACGGCAGTGCGGTATGCTTTGAAAGCGACAATGTACCCTTTGACCCCATTATCGAGGTGGTTTCCACCCACAAATATGCCATCCGTCAGTCGGCACTGTTCGAATTCAGAGCGCTGAACGGAAGACTTCTGGTGTGCAGTTTTAACTTCTCCGACAGCGACCCTGCGGCAAAATGGCTGAAAAACAGACTTATCTCCTATGCCGCAAGCGACAGCTTTGACCCTGCAAACACCATTGATGCCGACGGCTTGAGGGCACTTATAAACGGCAAGGTCAAGAAAACCGCCGCAAATACCAATCTTGCCGCAAACCTCAACGACAAGACCATGAGAAGAAAGAAAAATTAAGGAGTAATATATGAAAGACGTTATTATTGCCTGCGACTTTGACAGCCGCGAAAAAACCATGAGCTTTCTCGAAAAATTCGAGGGCAAAAAGCCGTTTGTGAAAATCGGCATGGAGCTTTTCTACGCCGAGGGCAGAAGCCTTGTGGAGCAGATTAAAAACAGAGGTCACAAGATTTTCCTGGACCTCAAGCTTCACGACATTCCCACCACCGTTAAAAAGGCTATGTCGGTACTGAGTGCCATGGATGTGGACATAGTAAATCTCCACGCCGCAGGCACCTCCGCCATGATGAGTGCCGCTCTGGAGGGTCTTACCCGTCCCGACGGAACACGCCCTCTGCTTATTGCGGTAACCCAGCTCACCTCTACCTCGCAGGAGGTAATGACCAACGAGCTGTACATTGACCGCGACATTAATGAGGTGGTTGCAGGCTATGCCGCAAACGCAAAGAGCGCAGGTCTTGACGGTGTTGTATGTTCTCCTCTGGAGGCAGGTCTTGTAAAGGAGCGTTGCGGAAAGGAATTCCTTACCGTTACTCCCGGCATACGCTTTGCCGACGGTGATGTTGCCGACCAGAAGCGTGTTACCACCCCCGCAAAAGCGCGTGAGATAGGCACTGATTTCATCGTTGTGGGACGTCCCATCACCGCCGCCGACGACCCTGTTGCGGCATACGAAAGATGCATGAAGGAATTTGCATATTAATAAAGGAGTAAAAGCCATGAAAAATATTATTGCAAAAGATTTACTTTCCATCGGCGCGGTATTTCTGCGCCCCGAACAGCCCTTTACCTGGGCAAGCGGTATCAAAAGCCCCATTTACTGTGACAACCGTCTCACTCTCAGCGATGTTAATGTCAGAAAGGATGTCGAAAAAGGCCTGAGCGACCTTATCAAAGAACACTATCCCGATGCCGAAATACTTATGGGTACTGCTACCGCAGGTATTGCGCATGCGGCTATCTGTGCCGAAATTCTGGGTTTGCCCATGGGCTATGTACGCTCGGGAGCAAAGGATCACGGCAGAGCCAACCAGATTGAAGGCAAGCTTGAAAAGGGTCAGAAGGTGGTGGTTGTTGAAGACCTCATCTCCACAGGCGGAAGCGTTATCGAGTGTGTTGACGTACTGCGCGAGGCAGGCGCCGAGGTGCTGGGCGTTGTCAGCATTTTCACCTACGGCATGAAAAAGGGTCTTGTAAGACTGGAAGAAGCAAAGGTAAAGAACGTTTCTCTGTGCAATCTTGATGCTCTTCTTGAGGTTGCCGCCGAAAACGGCTACATCAAAACCGACGACATCGCGCGCATCAAAAAATTCCGCGACAATCCCTCGGACGAAAGCTGGATAGGTAAATAACAACTCAAGAGGCTGTCTGATCAGGCAAAAAATGTATAAAAAATGCAACTTGTAGGGGCTGATGCCCACATCAGCCCGAAAGCGGGTCGATGCAGGCATCGACCCCTACATTTTTTCATATTTATACAAACAATGTGTCTGATGAGACAGCACCTTCAACAAGAGGATTAATATGAAACACACATATACTTCCTACTACCTTGACTGTCCTTTGGTCAAAGGACGTGTTTTTGACGTGTTCGAGCCCAAGACCATCACAAAGGATGCGGCGCTTTTCATAGTCCACGGCGGCGGATGGCGTGCAGGAAGCCGCGAGTCCTTCCACGAAATAATGCAGGCCTTCAATGACCGCGGATATATAGTCGCCTCCACCGATTACCGCCTGTATGCAAAGGACGCCTTTGAGCAGATTTCCGACATCCGTCAGGCTTATGACCGCTTTGTCACTTTGCTGAAAGAGAAAAAAAGACCGCTTAAAATAGCTGTTTACGGTGAATCGGCAGGTGCCCACCTTGCATCCATGGTTATCTGCACTCAGCCCGACAGTGACACAGCACTTGAAAACGAATGGATAGTGCCCGCCATGGGTATTTTGCAGGCGACACCATATGATTTTCTGCCCCGTGAGTATATGATGAGCCAAACCTGGGCAATGTTCACAAGCATCGCGGGTGTGCCATACGAAACCCACCCCGAGATTTACGAGCGGTTATCCCTCAAAAACCATATAAACGAAAGCAATCCGCCCTTATTTTTTATGGAGGCGGAGTATGAAAACATGTTCCCGTCAGACCTGACACACGAGCTTTACGAGAAACACCTTTTATGGGGCATCCCCTCGCAATGGAAGGTGTACGAAAAAATGGAGCACGGCTTCTTTTACGAGCTCAGACGTCAAGCCCAGCTTGAAGCCTTTGAGGATATCTGTGAATTTATGGACAACAGGTAAGTACTGATGCAATTCGAAATTAATGTTGAAAACCGTGGATTTTCCCACGGTTTTTTCGTTAAAAAGGCTTTCACTCAAGTGTGGAAGGCTATTGAAGAAAAGACTTATCACCAAAAATGAAAATTATTAAATTTTGTATGAAAATTATATAATTTTCATTGACTTTTTATAGGAATTGTGCTATCATTATCATGTGCAATAAGAAGATTATAGAAGTAAGGGTACCCTTACTTCTTAATTCCCATGGGAATTAAGAATTTTTGATGTGAACACCCTACACCACGGGGTGATTACATATATAAAACGTGTTTCTGATACAAACACTTCAATAACTTGCAAGGAGACAAGAACATGAAAAAAGCAACCTTTTTACGCATTGCTGTTTTCGCTGTTGTTATATGCGCACTTCTTGTTGTAAGCGCTTTCGCAGACGATAACGCAAAAATCATCCGCTTTGACGGCACCGGCAATGTAGGCACCAACGCATCCGCCACTGCTACCGCAAACGGATATTTCCACATTGAAGCACCTGTTACAGGTGACAATCGAGTAACCATCACTGTAAACGAAGCCGAGCGCTTCACTTTGTACGAATACCCCTATTTCAAAATCAAGTACCGTACAAATTACCCCATGAGCAATCAGTTCTATTTTGATTCAAAATATCACTACTATATTGACTTAAGTGAGCTCGACGGCAAAAACTATAATCCCGTCACCAGCGACGGTTCATGGCAAACCTTTGAAGCAAACTACAAGGTTGATGCTCCCTTAGGCAAATTCAGCAACACCTACATCGCAAGCAACGGTTACCAAAGAACCGCCTGGGCTTCCAGCGGAAACGGTGCAACGGGCTTCCCCTCTGAAGAAACTCCCGTTACTGTTGACAAGATGTTGTTCCTTTCCCGCTCTGCCGCCGCCAACAATGTTGACTTCTTCATGGATGTTGAGTACATTGCTTTCTTTAAGACCGAAGAGGAAATGAAAGCATATGATGCTTACCTTGATGCAAAAATGATGCGTTTTGACGGACTTGGCAACAAGTTTACCAACTCCGCCAATACAACTGCTGTTGTCGATGAAGGATACACAGTAGGTAAAATTACACTTAACGAAGGCGAAACCAACTCCTATCCCACATTCTCAGATGATAACGGCAAGTTCAAGCTCAGCCAGTATCCTTATGCCGCTATACGCTTCAAGGCCGATTTCGACGTAACCAGCTCCGCAGGCTCTTATTTCTACATTGCCGACAACGCAATCATCGGTGGTCAAAACAAAATAGTAGGTCACATTCAGACCACCCTTAACACAAACATCGAAGCCGATAAGTACTACACCACCGAGCTGTACTACCCCAATGACGCAAGCACTGAGCCTGAAACCTATCTTTCCTCCGACAACAGAAGTAACAAAGTAACTCTTACCAACTACGATTATTATGCGAGTGTGAACGGCACCTCCCTTGAGGAAAAAACACTGCTGATGCACTTCCCCGGTGTTATTGACCCCGTTAACAACATTGTAAAAGAATTCAATGTTAATGGTTTCCACATTCAGTTCAAACACATCCCCGATGCAAACAGTGCTATGTACGTTGACTACATCGCTTACTTCGCCAACGAAGGCGATATGAAGGCTTATGTTAAAGACTACAACGATATCATTAAAGCAATAAAAGTCATCAGCGATGAAAACTACACTGCGGATATGCACCAAGCAATGGACAAAATGTATATCCAGAGCCAGCTCCGCGCAGCTATCCGCGAAGATATTGACGCAGATATTGACATCGGTGTAAAAATAACCGACTACACCCTTGGCGGCGATACTGCTTCCGCAAGCGTTACCCTGAAAAAAGGCGACGCAGTAAAAGTTACCGACATCACTATCGATGTAGAAGATGCAGGCAGATTTGACCTTAAAACTCTGGGTGCACAGGTTCGTGCAGATGCAGGCGACGGCAAGGGTCAGGGTCTGAGATTCGGTTTCACTCTTGACACCGCAAACGTTCCCGCAGGATGCACTATCGTTGAATACGGTGCTGTTATCGGCAAAGGCGGAAGCAAGCCTGTTATCGGTGATGCTGTAAACTATGCTGTTATCGCCTCCACCAAAGAAGGCTTCAAATCCAACGCCCAGGGCGGTATAACCTCCTATAATGCAGTTATTACCAACATCCCCGAAGGTCAGGAAGGCACTCAGGTTACCACCAGACCTTATGTTACCTACAAATTCGGCGGTGCTGACTACACCGTGTACGGCGAGGCTTTCACCCGCAGTGTAAACGAAGTTCTGCACAACGCAATTAACGGATGGGATAAATAACCAAACAAAAACAAAAAAGATGTGAGCTAGGGGTTGTATCCTTACAGATACAACCCCAGTTTTATTCGCCTTACGGCGAGTTGTATTGCTTCGCAGTTATATTCGGCTAAAAGCCGAGTGTTATTCGCTTTGCGAGTTTAGGAGCGAATAAAATATCACTAAAACCGAAAGGTTTTAATATCACTTTGCCGATAGGCAAAATAACACTGTGAGCCCTGTCTCACAATATCACTTGAAAAATAAACTAAAATTTTATATAATAGACCTAGAGGTGATTTTATGGGTTTGTTTGATATCTTTAAGAAAAAGATGTGAGCTAAACGTAGTGTCCTTAAGGATAGTAAAATTATACGCTTATTACAATATTAAAAAACAAATCAGACTACTGTTAAATAGTCTGATTTGTTTTTTATTCAACTATAAAAGCATTAGAAATACTTGTGAACGAAGACAAATTGAGTTTTCCTACTACAGTAATTTTTTTATATTTATCTAATTCTATAATATCTTCATTACTTAAGTACACTGTTATTGCATTTAACGGAAGTCCATTATACGTTTCATTTGCCATCGTAACAGATTTGTCGCTGATGTCATAAATTTTGGCTGTCCACTTTACAACTTTACCATTATAATTGTTTTTTGCTCTTGCTTCATTAGCAAGAAATTCGCTGTAAACATCACTCCAATTCAGTTCAATTGCATTTGCCAACATATCCTCTTTGCTAGCTGTTTTTCCACAAGCACAAAGACACATAATTAAAGAAATTAACAAAAACAGACTAATTGCTTTTTTCATTTTACTCACCTCCCTTTCCCTAAAATGGTAACTAAATAAAAAATGCGCCTACCGATGTTAAATGACGGTAAGGAAGACGGAAAAAACTTGTTATACAGCCGGATTGATATGATATTGTAGAATATAATATATCGGAGAAAATAATGAGAAATATTTATATCTACAAAAATGAAAGTCAGATTGCTAATTTCTTTGAAAACGCAGATGAAAAACTGAAACAGAAATTCAAAATTATTCTTATTTACATTTCTAACGAGAAAAATCTACTGTGCGAGCCTTATGTCAAGCACATTTCGATCGGCAGATATAGGCAACTTTACGAAATCCGTATGAAGGCATCCGGAAATATGGTGAGGGTGTTGTTTGTGAAACAAGAAAACAATATTGTACTTCTATATGCTTTTTACAAGCGAAATGGCAAAGATACGGAGAAGGCACTTGAAGTAGCGTTTAAGATACATAATAAAATGAAAGAAAAATGCGAAGTGGAGAAAATATTGGTTGCATAATGCTAGTTAAGAATAATTGTAAATAAGATGATAGGGATACTACTGTTTTTGATGGTAGTATCCCTTTTGTATTCTCCAAATTTGCTATTGTTTGTGGTTTTGAAAAATGGCTCAATGGTATAATATATTCATTGATTTTTATCCGGGAGGAAAAAACAGTGAGTATATACGGATACGTAAGAGTTTCGGCTGTAGACCAAAATGAAGCGAGACAACTGCTTGAAATGCAGCAATTAGGTCTAAAACCTGAAAACATTTTTATTGATAAGCAATCCGGCAAGGATTTTAACAGACCTGAATATATCAGGCTAACAAAGTTGCTGAAGAAAGGAGATTTACTGTATATAAAAGCCATAGATAGACTCGGCAGAAATTACAAGGAAATTCATGACCAATGGCGAATTATTACTAAAGAAATGGAGGTTGATGTGGTGGTTATAGATATGCCTTTACTTGATACAAGAGTATACAAGGATTTGATGGGCACATTCATTGCCGACCTTGTTCTTCAGGTGCTTTCGTTTGTTGCTCAGAATGAGCGTGAAAATATAAAGAAACGCCAAGAGGAGGGCATAAAAGCTGCTAAGCTACGAGGTGTAGTATTTGGACGTCCCGTGAAAGTTCCACCCGATGATTTTGCACACATTGTCGGCAGATGGGAAAGCGGTCATATTTCGGCACAGGATGCAGCACGGCTTAGTGATATGAGTATAGCCACATTTTATAGGCGTCTTCGAGAGTTTCGTGGACGATAAAAACGCTATCAAAAGGTACACATTTTGATAGCGTTATTTTTTTGCAAATTTTGGGGTTCAAGGGGCTGAAATCCCTTGAATTTACTTGATTATTATATCAAAAATCCCGATTTTTGTCAACGAAATCAACCTATAATTTACAAAAGCGTAAATTTACAGGTTTTATCAATTAGTGTACCTTTTGGTAAACCTATATGGAGGTGAGGACATTCAGGGATGAATAAAACGAAAATACGATGTACTTTTGCCGGACACGGCGAGATTCATAACTCAAATCTTGTTGAGGCAATAAAAACTACGGCAAAAGAATTGATTACCGAATACGGTGTCAATGAATTCTGGGTAGGTCACTACGGTGATTTCGATCATTATGCAGCAAAAGCTGTACGGGAACTGAAGCAGGAGTATGACATAGAGCTTGTTCTTGTAATTCCGTATCTTACAAAAGAAATCGAAGAATACAAGGAAGAATACTATAGAAACTTCGATGCAGTACTTATGGCGGATATCCCGGAAAAGACACCAAAAAAACTAAAGATTATAAAAGCAAATCAATATATGGTCAACGAGTCAGAATTTTTGATTTGCTATGTAAAAAACTCTTGGGGAGGTGCTGCAAAGACTTTAGAATACGCAAAGCAAAAGAAAAAGAATATTTGTAATTTAGCATAACTATCAAATCATTGACAGCTCATATTGTGTGATAAAGTTTAGAATTGTGGATATGGTAAAATATATACACAGATTATTCTGTAAAATCAAAACAAAGGAGTTGTCAAACAATGA
>SVQW01000019.1 GCA_015065085.1 Oscillospiraceae bacterium
AATCTTGCGATTTCAGTGTTATTTTATTCGCCATAAACTGCCGGAGGCAATATCATCACTGCGAAGCAATAAAACTCGCCGTAAGGCGAATAAAACTGCCCAAGTGTCCTTGAGAACACTTGGGCAATTCTCCTGCATTTTTTAATTGCGAATTGTAGAGTAAAGTGTATTGCGGATTACTTACCCTGCGGCGTAAGCGCCGAGCCGATTCGCGAATGTACCTCGCGTGATAATTATAGTTTAAACTCCCGCGTTATAGGTACGCGGATTACTTATCCTGCAATTATACTGCTTCCCAGAACCTTGCCGACAACTCTGAGGTCGTCGCTTTCCAGAACCTCTATTGGCAGGTACTTGGGGTTTATGGAGGTAAGAAGGCATTTGCCGTTTCTGAAATCCAGCTTTTTGCAAAGGCTTTCGCCGTTGAGTACAAAAATTCCCGTACTGCCTATGTCCACCGTTTCAAGACGCTGAACCCATACAACGCAGTTGTTCTTTATGGCAGGCTCCATACTGTCACCGCTGATACGGACACCGAAGTCCGCATTGTGCGGTACATCGTCGCCACGGTCATAGTAGCTGAAATCGTCATCGCCGAACGGTAACGATTCACCTGCCGCCGCAGGGGAGCTGTAAACGGGTATTCTGTTTTCCTTTAGGCTTACGAAGGAACGCTTCATAACGGATTTTTCCCTTTCCTGAGTGTAGTCTATCTGCTGCTTTACAACCGCATTGACAGTGGCGGCTCCGCGCTTGTCCAGAAGGCGGAAGTTGTTGATAAGCTCGGTTTCGTTCTCCGAGATGTACACCGGATTTTCGTTGCGGAAGGCTTCGCCCACATTGTCGAACACCAGATACTCAACTGAAACCCCCAGCTTTTTGGCGATAGAATAAATAGTTTTAAGCTTTTCGGTATCAGTATCTCTTTTCAGCATGCTGTCCAGCGTGGTGTAGGGAATATCAGCCGCCTTGGCAAGCTGTGCCTTGGTTATGCCTTTCTCCTTAAGAAGTGCGTTTACCTTTTTGTTAAAACTCATTTTGTTGCTCCCGCAATTTTTAAATTTCGGATTTGCGGGGGGTTAAAATTCCGCAAAATCGCGATAAAATTGTTTTGTACATATATTTTATCACAAATTTACGTAAAAGTAAACACTAAATTATAGATTTTAGTAAAATTATTTTGTCCCAATCGTAAACGAAAAATTAATATTTTTCTCTTCGATACGGTACTGCTCCATCAGCTCAGGACCGCAGCTGCGCGAACCGATTCCGCGTCCGCGGTAGTCTACACGCACGATGGTGTTACCGCTCTTTTTCAGCTCGTCTGTATGCTTAGCCGCATCAAGAGCGTGGGAGGTGTAGCGTGAAACGTTGAATTCAAAGCCGTTTTCGCTTGTGAATTCAAGCCCGCTTTCCATTCTGAGAAGTGTTGTGTTTATGTGGTTACCGTGCTCCTGAGGCATGATGTAGTTTACATACTCTTTGTCCGCATCGGAGGAATAAAGACCCATTTTGCAGTAGCGGTGCAGGTCGCAGTAGTTTTCGCCGTCGCCCATACCGAAGTAGGTAAATGCGCTGTCCTTTTCGGGCAGAACGAATTCAAAGCCCACACGGGGCAGGTCATGGTAATTTTCATTGACCTTTCCGTCAAAGTCCACCTTTATTTCGCCGTTGTCAAAGAAGGTATAGCTTACTGTATAACGAATCGCGGGATGGCGTGACATACCTGCCAAGGACATATTGCAGGTGAGCTTGTTGTTCTCAAGCGAAATATCATAAACCTTGTTTGCGGTCTTGTCGTAACGCATATCGTACCAGGTGTTTTTGATAACTCTCTCGTTGTCGGTGGGGGCGCGCCAGATACTCAGAAAATGCTTGCCCGACAACAGCTCTCTGCCGTTGCGTACCATTGAAGTGAATGCTCCGTAATGAACATTAAAGGCATAGGTGAAGCCGTCACCCTCAATATATATAAATTCGCCCTCATCACGGAAGGTGAGTTTTTCGCATGTGCCCTGAGGCATTGTTTCCACGGGTACATCCAGCTTGTGCTGGTCGAAAGCGATTTCATTTTCGCCGTCCATAAGGTAAATGTTGGCATAACAGCCCAGTTTACAGCTGTCCGGCACACTCAGGGGCAGCAGCGTTCCGAAGCTTCTGTGAGGCTTTACGTCCATTTTCATAGTGCCCTCTTCGGTGACAATGCCGTCGCAGACAAGCTCGTATTTGATGTCAAACTTGTTGAGGTTTATAAAGTCGTAAAGGTTCATTACCGTCAGAACGTCGTTCTGCAACCAGGTTTTCATGCCCTGATAAGCCTTTTTGACTTCGTAGGAGCCTGCCTTGAAGCTTCTGTCATGGAATACCATGCCGTCACAGCAGAAGTTACCGTCGTGAGTTAATTCCCCGAAGTCTCCGCCGTATTTCGCCACACCGTTTTCGATAACGGTATGGTCTGCCCATTCCCATACGCATCCGCCGATAAGATTGGGATACTGATAGAATAAATCCCAGTAATCGCATATATCGCCGGGTCCGTTGCCCATGGCATGTGCATATTCGCACAGGAAGAAAGGACGGGGGTCATGGGAGCGCTCGGCTATTTTACGGCATTCGTCAATACTTGTGTACATGGCGCTGATAACATCCACACGGGGGTTGTTGATGTCAACGCGTTTTTCATCATCGGTATGTCTTAGGTTTGCTCTTTCGTAATGTACAAGACGGGTGGAATCAAAATCGTGTGTCCAGTCAGCCATTACGTCATGATTCCTGCCGTAGCCCGCCTCGTTGCCCATGGACCACATTATGACACAGGCGTGGTTCTTGTCGCGTTGCACCATGCGTATCATTCTTTCCAGCATTGCATCCTTCCAGTCTGGATTGTTGACTATCCACATGCCGTCCTCGTTGTCAACGTCGTAGCCGTTGAAGCCGCCGTAACGACATATAAAGCCATGGGTTTCTATATCCGCCTCGTCAACCACATAAAAGCCCATCTCGTCACACAGCTCTATAAAATAGGGTGTGGGGGGATAGTGGGAGGTGCGCACAGTGTTGATATTCAGCTTTTTCATTTGCTCAAGGTCAAATCTCAAATCCTCGTCGCTCATGGTATAGCCCTTTTGAGGATGAGTGTCGTGATGGTTAACGCCCTTGAGCTTGACACTTTTGCCGTTTATGAGAAGCTCGCCCTTGCGGTTGGTGGAAACGGTACGCATACCAACTCTCTGGGGGATGTATTCATCGCCTTTTTTGACTATTACTGTGTACAATTCAGGTGTTTCGGCAGTCCACAGACGGGGATTTTCGGGAGTGAAGCTGTCAAGCTGTGTGTCGCCGTCAAACAGCATTATTTCACCCTCTGCCTCGACTTTGATTTCGGTAAGGTCGGCGGTTATGCGTATGTCGCGCAGGGCGTCCTTGCAACGGTGAAGCAGATATACATCGCGGAAAATGCCGTTGAAGCGGAAAAAGTCCTGGTCCTCAAGATAGCTT
Source organism: Oscillospiraceae bacterium (assembly GCA_015065085.1). NCBI lineage: Bacteria > Bacillati > Bacillota > Clostridia > Eubacteriales > Oscillospiraceae > Oscillospiraceae bacterium. The sequence goes on from SVQW01000019.1 coordinate 3,499, forward strand.
CCGCAGCACCATTTGAGCACCTTTACGATTATTTCGTTTTTGCCCTCGGATACATATTCGGTTATATTGAACTCGGCGGGTATGTGCGAGCCCTGTGAACAGCCGGCGTAACTGCCGTTGACATAAAGGTACAGACAGGACGAAACGCCCTCGAACATGATATATGTATCTCTCTGTGCGTTTTCGGCGGAAAGGATAAACTCCTTATGATAAACTCCGCAGGGAACGTCATCGGGAAGATAGGGCGGGTCTACGGGGTAGGGATAGTTGACGTTGGTGTACTGGGGCTTGTCATAGCCGTGCATCTGCCAGCAGGAGGGCACGGGGATTTTGTCCCAATCATCCTCGTGAAGCATGACGTCCGCCTCGCGCTCGTAGTAGCGGAAGTCCCACTCACCGTTTAAGAGTGTATAGTATTTTGAAGTGTTTTTGTCTCCCTTAAGAGCCTTTTCCAATGATTCGTAGGGGATATAATGTGCTCTTGGGGGCATACGGTTTTCACTGATAAGGGAAAGGTCCTCGAAATATCTCATGGCGATAGCTCCTTAATGTTTGTTATTATAGCTCTATTTTATCATTGTTTTTGCGTTTTGTAAATAGAAAACGGAAAAATACTGCGAAATTCACAGTTGAAAACGGAAAAATAATGCGCAATTCACAGTTAATGAAGAAAACTGCGGACATTGTCCGCAGTTTTCCACTATTATTTAAGATTTTCCTTGCTCATTCTCCTCAACTCGCTCAGCGCATCCGAAAGGCTTCCGATGGCATCTATAAGACCGATATTTACCGCTGTATCTCCGTCGATAATGCTTCCCACATCAGTTGTCATTTCGTCGGTGCACATCATAAGGTCGGAAAGGGTCTTGTTGTCCGCACGGGAATGGTCGGTAATAAAGTTGAGTATCCTTTCCTGCATTTTCTGAAAGTAGGAAAACTGTTGCGGTACGCCTATTACAAGCCCGTTGAGCCGTACGGGATGAAGTGTCATGGTGGCGGATTTTACGATAAATGACTTTTTCGCCGATACCGCAAGGGGTATTCCGATGGAATGGCCGCCCCCCAATACCAGCGAAACAGTGGGCTTGGTCATGCCCGCTATCATTTCAGCCAGAGCAAGTCCTGCCTCGACGTCGCCCCCGACGGTGTTGAGAACAATGAGAAGCCCGTCAATGTCGGGGCTTTCCTCTACCGCTACAAGCTGAGGGATAATATGCTCATACTTTGTGGCTTTTGCCTGGGGCGGGCAGGCGGTGTGACCCTCTATCTGACCTGCCACTGTCATGCAGTGTATGGCAATATCACTGCTTTTTGTTATTATCCCTCCGCTTTCGCTGATATTTGAGAGCTGTACCGAACGGCTTTTTTCCTGCTGTAATTCTTCATCTTCCTGTATGTCGTTTTTAAAGCTGTTCATCATCGCTGTTATACAGCCTCCTTTCGGCTTCAAAAGAAATTTCCCGCGCCGCCTCGGTGCTTACTGCCTCGGCAATAATGCGAAAACCACCCGTTCGCTTGGGAATTATAAGCGCCCGTCCTCCGCGGAATATAAGCTGAGCACCCTCGGTGTCGGGAGAGGGGTCGTTGGTTATACGCTTCATAACAGCGGCTTTCTTTTCTTCCTCGTATTCTATATCTCTCATATTTCGAGAGAAAGGAGGAAGTGCTTTGAATGCTTCGCTCAGCTTTTTAAGGTCAAATTCCATTTCGCTCAGCACCTGGCATATCTGCATTGCGGCAAAGCACATGTCGCGGAAAATAAGCTGGGGAATGTCTGCCGCAAGACTTCGTGCGGCAAGGTCGGGGCTTCCTGTGGGGGTGGAAAGATAACGGTACACCCTGCCGCCGCGGTTGTGAATTATTTCGTCCAGAATGGCAGGTGAGGTGTAGGGAATGGCAATGTTGTGGTATTCAGGTGTTTTATGGTACACCAGATAGGCGCGTATATGCTCAAAATCTGCTTTCAGATACCCGTCTGCATACAGCTTCAGGTCATTATCTGTAATTTCAAATAAAAGCTTGTGACGGTTTTTTCCGTTTTGCATTGCACTTTCGGAATAAAGCTGTACCTGTGCCCCCAGTATATTCAGAGCCTCGGCAAGAAGTCCCCCTGCGGGTGTGTCGGACACACCGCAGCTCAGCCCTTTCATATTTGCTTTGCCACGTATGAGATTAGTGATATAAAGCTCCCGAAGCCCCGAAATAACGATGGGCTTGCAGGTGTTTTTGCCGTATTTCACTCCGCTTTCAAAATTCTTTTTTATGCTTCTTTCGGTTTCGCCCGTCAGCGACAGCGAATCCCGTCCGGCAGTGTAGATTTGTACCGAATCGGCACCTGTTTCAACATAAAGCATTATATCCTGACGGTAGCACATAGCCGCATGGCAGGAAAGCGTACGGCTTCCCTCACCGAAATCCAGAGCAGTACCGCCTGCATGGCAGATACCGCCCATAAGGCAGTTTTTAACCAGTGCGGACACTGCTCCGCCGTTCTCTTCAGCCATGACGCCTACGCGGTCCCCTTCCTTTATAACGCACGCCGCGCCCAGTGCAAAGCATCTTTCGGGAGAAAGAGTGTCCTTTATACTTCCCGAAATGCCGTTTTCAGAAAATACAGCGGTATTTTCACCGCCGTGAATAATATCTTTCATTACAATACTCCCTTCGGGTATTTTTATGTCGGCGTATATTTTAACGCCCTTTTTTATCGTGCAGTTGTCACCGATAACACAGCCTGCACCTATAACGGCACCGCTTTGAACCGTGACATTGTCACCCAGCTTGGCACCGCGGCATACTATACAGCCCTCAAGATTGCTGTTTTTGCCTACTGTGACGTCGTTGTGAAGTATGCTGTCCCGTACAGTGCCGTGGATAACGCAGCTTGTACCGATTATACATCCGTCATCGGTGCGGATATCTTGTATACCGTTTACCTTGCCCTGCGCCGCATCAAAGCAACATCTGTAATAGTCCTTTATGCTTCCGATATCGCACCAGTAGCCCTCTGCCTCAAAGCCGTAAAGGCTTTTGCCCGTGATAAGCGGGAAAAGGTCTTTTGCAAAGTCAAAGGGTACCCCGTCGGGTATAAGACTTAACACCGCGGGGCTTATAATGTATATTCCCGTATTGACACAGCCCGAAAAAACCTGGCTCCAGTCGGGCTTTTCTATAAAGCGGGTTATACCGCCGTCCTCACGGCAAAGCGCCATGCCGTATTCCAGAGGCACGGTGCGGTGGGTGAGTATAACGGTACATCCCGCGTTTTTTTTACGGTGGAAGGCTATGGCATCGGAAAGGTCGAAATCACAGATGCAGTCGCCGCTTATTACAATAAAATCCTCATCGAAATCCCTTGCCGCTCTTTTAACACTTCCCGCAGTGCCCAGAGGTGTGCTTTCACGCAGATAGTTAAGCTCCACGCCCTCAAAAAAACGTCCCGTTTTTTCTATTTCCTCCGCCAGATACATGGTGGTTACAGCCGCCTGCGTTACGCCTTGACGTGCCAGAAGCCGTATAATGCGGTGAAGTGCGGGCTGATTCATTACAGGTACCATGGGCTTGGGAATATCACAAGTCAGGGGACGGAGTCTTTCGCCTTTTCCCCCTGCCATTATTACCGCTTTCATAAAATCACTTCCTTTGAAAATATTTTACACGTGCGGTCGGATTTTATACCGCGGCAACATTAAATTGATATTGACGGGTATATTTTTTTATGATATAATGAGTTTAATCTCCGATTAAACTCAGCGATATAAATTCCTTGCGGAATCTGCGATATGTACTTTGTACGCGATATATCCTGCGGATGCGATATATCCCTTCGGGATGTGACCGGGAATTTATATCATATCGCAACCGAACAAAGTGAGGTTATATCGCATTTGTGAAGCAAATATATCGCACGAGCGTAAGCGAGTATATCGCCAGAGAGGTTATGATGAACGATAAAACTATTAAGGAATTAGCTGTTGAATTGACCGTAGAAATAACCGCAATATGCGATGGTATTAAAGGCAGAGGAGTGTTTACAAATCAACTTTTACGGTCGTGTTCTTCGATAGGTGCCAATTCTCATGAAGCAAAATATGCACAGAGTAAAGCGGATTTTATAAATAAATTAGAAATTGCACTCAAAGAATGTTTTGAAACCGAATACTGGTTGGAAATTTTATTCAAGGTTAATGCAATAGATAAGACGGTGTACGATAATTTGAACAACAAATGCGGAACAATTCGCAGAATGCTTATAGCTTCTGTAACTACTGCAAAGAAAAAATAACAAGATTGCCTGAAGTTACGAGGTGAATTCGAGTGGACTATGTAGTAATATCGAACACGGAAGAAAGAATTATAAAATTCGGGTTGTCGGAAGTGGAAAGATATAAAACAGGAGAAGATACTGATGACGATCCATGGTGGAATGTACACGTTATTGTTAAAAAGCCCGGAATCAACTATGATCTTGCAGCTGAATCCATGACAAAAACAGAACTTTTGGAATTAGCCGAAATGATTGATAAAACTAAAAAATATGGCATAAATAATGACGAAACGATATATTTTACGGAACCGGATTATAGCTTTATTCTTTCCGGGTGGAGAGGTATATTGGGAATCAACATAAGGAATACAGACAGTTTAAATATATGGTTAACAAGAGAAAATCTGGACGATATTGCTAATTATATACGTGACAGTATTAAAAATGTTCGCAAATGAATTGATTAAACTCAGCGATATAAATTCCTTGCGGAATCTGCGATACACCATAATTATTCATCAATTCAAAGCCCGTCATGGATACAGCTCACGTGACGTGACGAAAAATATATAAGGAGGCACACTATGGCATTTTACAGAGAGAAAATAAAAGTTACACTGCAAAATCTCAATGCTGCCATGGATAAAACGGTAATTGACGTAAAGCCCGTAAAATTCATTTCCTGCGGATATGAGGAGCCTGTTTTGCCCGAGGTAACTGCCGAATGGAAGGAATATACCGGAGGTACGGAATTTTACGGCGATGACAGACATTTCTGGATAAATTGCAGGTTTACCTCTCCGGCGGCTGAGGACGGAAAGCAGTTAATTCTGTTTTTCAATACTGCCGTTTCGGGCTGGGATGCCAGAAATCCCCAGGGACTTTTGTACCTCAACGGCGAGGTGGTGCAGGGACTTGACGTAAATCACACCTGGGTTGAAATTCAGCCCGACACATATTATGACATGATGGTGTACTTCTACACAGGTACGCAGGATGCAAAAAGCCATGTTTCCGTAACCGTTGCACAGCGTGATATTGAAGTCAAGGAGCTTTATTATGATATGCTGGTTCCGCTTGAAACGGTACAGCTGTTCTCCAATGACGACCCTAACAGCGTAATTCCCCTTGCGGAGCTGGAAAAGGCGGCAAATCTTCTGGATTTTCGCAGAGCCGACAGCCCTGAGTTCCATGCGGGTGTAAAGGCGGCAAGGGAATACCTTAAAAAGAACTACTATAATGCCCTGTGCGGCAAAAATACCAACACCGTTCACTGCGTAGGTCACACCCACATTGACGTGGCATGGCTGTGGACACTGGCGCAGACCAAGGAAAAGACACAGCGTTCCTTTTCCACTGTTCTCAATCTAATGAACAGCTACCCCGAGTATATATTCATGTCCAGCCAGCCTCAGCTTTATAAATACTTCAAAAAGTATCAGCCCAAAAAGTACGAGGAGCTCAAACAGCGTGTCCGCGAGGGCAGGTGGGAGGTTGAGGGTGCAATGTGGCTGGAAGCTGACTGCAATCTCACCTCGGGCGAAAGCTTTGTGAGACAGATAATGTTCGGCAAACGCTTTATGAAAGAGGAGTTCGGTGTCGACAGCAGGGTACTGTGGCTTCCGGATGTGTTCGGATATTCAGCGGCACTGCCTCAGATACTCAAAAAATCGGGTGTTGATAAATTCGTAACCTCCAAAATCTCCTGGAGCGAAACCAACAAAATGCCGTATGACACCTTCATGTGGGAGGGTATAGACGGTACCGAGATATTCACGCAGTTTATGACCGCCCAGAATAAGGGCACGGGTAATTTTACCACTTATGTGGCATATACTACCCCCAGCCAGGTCTATGGCTCATATGACCGCTATCAGCAAAAGGAATACTCCGACCACACGCTTATAACCTTCGGCCATGGCGACGGTGGCGGCGGTCCCACTCCTTTAATGCTGGAATATCAGCGCAGACTTGCCTACGGTCTGCCGGGTCTGGGCAAAACCCGTATAACCACCTCAACCGAGTATCTTAACGAGGTGGAAAAGCAGTTTACCGCCAACTGCAAAAAGCTCAAGAGAACCCCCGAATGGAAGGGAGAGCTGTATCTCGAGTTCCATCGCGGAACCTACACCTCCATAGCCAAGAACAAGAAGAACAACCGAAAATGCGAGCTTCTTCTGCAGAAAGCCGAGGCACTGAGTGCTGCGGATAAGGTTCTTCTGGGCGGAAGCTATCCTCAAAATGAAATTAATGATGCCTGGGAAACAGTGCTTCTCAATCAGTTCCATGATATTCTGCCGGGCTCATCCATCAAAGAGGTATATGATGACTGCGATGCTCAGTACGCCGCTGTAAAGAAAACGGGCGATAGTATTGTAGAAAGCAAGCTTTCACGCATCGCACACAACGTAAACACTGACGGCGGATTGCTGGTGTATAACCCTTTGTGGTTTGAGACCGACGGATTTATCAGGGTTGACGGAAAAACCGTGAGCACGGGAAAAATTCCCGCTTTCGGCTGGAAGATAATAACCCCGGAACATACCGAATGTAAAATCAAGGCGACCGAAAAACGCATTGAGAATAAATATTACGTAATAAAGCTTGATAAAAACGGTCAGATAGCTTCTCTGTACGATAAAAAGAACAAGCGCGAGGTACTCAAAAAAGGTCAGGTTGCCAACCGTCTTGAGTTGTATGAGGACTACCCCCGCCAGTACGATGCATGGGAAATCACCGATTACTATAAACAGAAAATGTGGGTAATTGACGATGTCAAGAGTATTACACCCTTTGCCGACGGAGAGTGCGGAGGAGTTGAGATAGTAAGACGGTATTCAAACTCTCTTATATCTCAGCGTATTGTGCTTTACAACAGTAATCCCCGAATCGATTTTGTAACGGATATTGACTGGAAAGAGGATCATGTTCTGCTTAAAGCCGCTTTTCCGTTTGATATCCATGCCAATAAGGCAACCTATGACATCCAGTTTGGTTCTCTCGAGAGAAACACACACTCAAATACCTCCTGGGATGCGGCAAAATTTGAGGTTTGCGGCCATAAGTGGGCGGATATTTCCGAGGATGGCTACGGTGTGTCTCTGATGAACGACTGCAAGTACGGCTACTCTGCCGAAGGAAGCACCCTGAAGCTTTCGCTTCTGAAGTGCGCCACCTGGCCTAACCCCGATGCGGATAAGGAAAAACACAGCTTCACCTATTCGCTTTTCCCCCATGCAGGTGATTTCAGGCGTGCAGGTACAATCCGTCAGGCGTACATGCTGAATGTCCCCTTTGAAAGTATAGCCGTTAATAAAAATGAAAAAGGAACACTTCCCGAAAGTTACAGCGCTGTTTCCTGCGATAAGGACAATGTGGTTATCGAAACCGTCAAAAAAGCAGAGGACAGTGACCACACCGTTGTCCGTATGTACGATGCCTTTGACCGCCGTGAAAACGTGACGCTGAAATTCGGATTTGATATAACCGAGGCGGTACTGTGCGACCTTATGGAAAATGACATTGTTCCGCTCAAGGTAAAGAATAACACCGTTACTCTGCCCGTCAAGAATTTTGAAATAGTCACAATAAAGGTTAAGTAAAGCGTATATAATAAACTCCCGAAACTGAAACTCCCAAAACGAAAACTCCCGAAACGGAATTTTCCGTTTCGGGAGTTTTCCTTAATTGCGCATTGCGAATTGCGCATTGCGAATTTTATTTTATGATTCCTCTTGACCTTGCACAAATCTCCAGAAGCTGTCGATAGCCTTTGTCGATACGTTCATCCTCCAGTAATGCATTTACTCTTTTTTCAAAGTCGGCAGGTATTATAAACACTTCGCCGTCCTGCTTGTTCATACCGTTGCCCTTGATCATGTTGTCAAGGAATTTGTCGGGTGTTACGTCAGGTACTATGAAGCCCTGTGCATTTACGGCATAGCCGAAATCGTACTTTATGTCATCTGCATGGGAGCCGGACTTAGTGTACTTCATGTCGTATTCCTGCTTTTCTCTTTCAAGCTCAAGATACTGAGCCTTTATGTAGTTTTCATTCTGTATCTGTGACTTTTTAAGGTCGGCTTCTCGCTGTGAAAGGTTGTTTTCAAAGCTCTGCTGATTCTTTGAGTCCTGATACTTCTGCATATCAAAATTGTAGTCTCGGTCGTTTTCGTATATGTCTCTTGCAATGGCTCTTTCGGCGCGGTCGTCCTCAATGGCGTCACGGTTTACGTCGTAAAGGTATTGGGTGTTCCATCTGCGGTCGCTTTCGGCATCGCGTTCCTTTTTGTATTCCTGCTCCGCCTGCCATTTGGCGTTGTCACTTTCAAACTGTCTGTTCTTGTGGTAATCATTAACCGAGTCGCGGGAAGCATTGTAGTTAAATTCCTTTTCCCATCGGCTGTCGGAAATATCATCGCGGGATTTTTGGTATTCCATTTGTGCTTCAAGACGATCAGCTTCATTCTGTGCGTTAAGCATGTCCTTTTGAACAGCTGACATGGCGGCATAACGCTGTGCGTTAAGCTCGTTGAGCTTTGATGCCTCGTCGTTGCCAAGCGATGTTAATGCGCCCATGTATGCCATATCGGAAAGTATGGAGCTTTGTATGGATTCTCCTGATTTGGAAAGCCCCTTTTGAGCCAGCTGAGCGGAGGTGTTTGCTTGGGATATCTTTGACTGCGCACTCAGCTGTGAGCGCTGAAGCTGATATCGGCTCTGAAGCTCTTTGGCGGCGCTGTCGTACATTTCCCCTATCTGACTTATGACCTGAAGGTACTTTTTGCCGATTTTATCGCGTTGCGAGGTTTTACCGCCCACGGAATTCAGGTAAATATCTTTGGAATATGTCATTTTTTCTCCTTTCTATATATGGGTGTATCTGCCGTTAAGACTGATACGGTTTATGTGTATTTTTGAAAGACTTGTGCTGTCCTTAATCATAAGCTTTATGTGTTGGAATCTCTTTGTTCTCATGCGGTGCTTTATGATTTTTGCACTGCGCTTTGTTTCATGGGGGCTTTTGGGAACGGGAAGCTTTACACGGGTCATAACCGCATCGGTGTCACTGTCGTCGGTACAGCCTACACTGAGTGATGTGGTTTCGGCAGGCTGATAGGTTATTCCCAGATAATAAAGGTTTTTGTTACCGTGAAAATTTATATCCATATATCCCGACTGCCACTGACAGTCTATTGGTGCTCCGTTATCGTCAGCACCGCTTTCAAAAACAAAAAGCTTTCCGTCATTGTCGCAGAAATACAGGCTGTTTTTGTTATCTCTGAAAAAGGTGTGTGCAAAAATGTTGTCGTACATACAGAAAACATCCGCACGGTAGCGGTATATGTACACTTTCCCGTTGGGGAAATATATATACAACTCGCCACGGCTTTCAAAGTCATACATTTTGGCTTTTTCAAGCTCCTCTTCCAGTAACAGAGCATTAATGCGTGTGGAAACGGCGTGTGTGTTTCGCTCATCGCGCTGAGCAGTGGAAATCCATTTGTAAAGCCCGTCGTGACACAGTGTAACAGGTGCGTTCTCTATCAGTTTTGCCTGAGCATCGGGAAGTGACCCCTTGTTGTCCGAAATAGTACGCACGGGAAAGGAAAAATAGTTTCTGCCCAGTTCATCCGTTTTTTCCTCGATATAGGAAAGATACGCCGCGTTATCACAGAATATAAGCTGACGGTCATATTGGCGTATTATATCCCTTATGGGTGAGCCGTCGCCTATTCTGGTAAAGTTGTTTTCACCGAAATAAACCGCCGAGGGCATTCCGTCCGCCATTTCCGACCACATTCGCGCATCGGGATAGTCGGGATTGCCCCAAAGAAAGACTTTTGTATCATTTTCACCACCGTAAAACATACAGTAGCGGCAGTCTGTAATTTTCTTTTTGTTTTCATTTGCAAGCTTGTCGGATACAGAGTAACACACCTCAAGAACGTTTATTCCCTGGGGAATAGCCTCTCCGCTGTCCATATTGAAGCCGTTTGAAGAGGGGAAAAAGGTATACTTATCCGCGCTTATTATTTCTCCGTTGTACTTCAGCCAGTCTATTTTGACACAGTTTTCGTCTCCTATATAAAAGGTACGGCGCTCGTCCTCGTCTATTGTGTACTGCTTTCGTAACTTTCCTGTCAGCATATTTACCTGCTCAAAGGGCGTTCCGGCTCCCAGATAGTTACAGGAAACAGCCACCAGAGGAATGTAAGGCTCAATATCCGAAAATTCCTGTTTTTCTTCGTCATAAACCTGTATTTTTCCTCCTCCCCACAGATATACCTTCAGCCCGAATTTCATAAAAAAGCAGTTGTCGCTGTCAGCTACACTTCCGGCTTTTTTGAGATTTGCGCTGTCAAAGGGCAATGGGCAGGTGTAAATATCGGTGCCTGATGCTATAAACAGACGGGGGCTTTCGCCGTTGTCGGCAAACACCGCGCGTGTGCCGTCGGCAAAATCGTAAAGCTGTGTGTAACCGTCTCTCTTTTTTATGGAATATGTATCGGTAATTGTGAAATTTTTCATGTAAGGGCTTTCGCCTGCTTTCAGCGCTGTCTGGTCCGAATCGGGAACATTAAGCCCGGTAAAGCGTTCAATGGGATAGTAAAACAGCGCTTCCTTTTCAATCATATATCCACTCCTTTCAATATACGTCCTTTATGTTTTTTCTTTGTCCTCTTAAGTGCATTTTTTCAAGATTGTACACCGCATTTTCGTAAAGCATACGGAACTTTTCCGCACGTGACGGTTCTTCCTCCAGAAGCAACATAAATGCCAGACCGTACGGAAGAACACCGCGGCATAGGACGGAATGAAGTGTAATTTCGTCCTCAAGAGATTTTACACTCGGGGGATTGTCGTCGTCGATATTACAGCTTACTCCCTTTATGCGACAATCCAGCTCATACAGCGAAATGGTAAGTATACTCAGATAACCGGGTGCATTTTTCTCGAAATCTCCCGTGCTGTCGCAAAGCTCGCCGTTTTCATCACGCTCGTTTATAAGCTCCAGCGCAGCCTGATATATTTTTTGTGCCGTCATTCTTCTTCACCTCCCTCTTTTTCGATTTTCTCTTTGCAGACCCTTAGGAATTTTATTACAAATGCCGGAAGCGGCACAGAGCATTCGTACAGATTTTCAACTATCGATATAGCCTCACCCACTACAATGTAAAAGCCGATAAAGCTTGAGAATACCACACCGCCCGACATCACTGCATATTCCCCCGCACCCACAAGAGAGGGCAGTGCAAAATCAAGAAGTATACCCAGAAATAAGGCACTGATAAGGGCGAGCTTTTTCCATAATCCCTCAAAAGCGCGTCGGGAGCATATATCATGATGAAGCTTTGCCTTTATCAGCCCTGTGATAAAATCCAGCGTTGCAAAGGTAATAACCCATATCATCACGGGCATAAAACGGTCCAGCGCACACAAAAGACTTATCAGAGTGCCAAGTGCGGCGCAAAAAACATTTTTTAAATTCATTTGTTCTCCTTTTCAAAAAAAGGGGCTTGCGCCCCTTTTTTATATGTTGGCTTCCTGTACGGGGGTCAGATTGAGAAATACCATTTCGGTAGGGTACACAATCTTTGCGCCGTAAAGGTGCAGTCCCTTCACCGCATCGCCGTGGCGAAGCTCGGGCTCATAGGCGGTGACGGAGTTTATCTGTTCCGCAAAGGCAATAGCTCTGTTGGTACGCGCAATGCACTTGTAGGCATTGCCGTTTTTGGGAATGTTGTTGGAAACATATACGTCAAAGCCCATAAAGCTTCCCACATACCCCTTTGCGAGAACGTCGGTGTTGTCGGTAGAGCGAAGTACCTTGGAGAGCACCAGCTTCTGCTCTATTGCAGGGGATACCTCAAGGGAAATGGATGCGCTTGCAGGCACATTGTTTTCCATAAGCTTGAGTCTTGCATCCGCAAGAGTGGAAATAATGCTTTCGGAGGTTACCTCGTCGTTGGTGATGGTAGTTACATTTTCGTCACTCAGCGAATATATAAATCTGTCCGCCACATCGCTCAGGGCATCCGAAGCACGGCGCATGGCTTCTGTCATGATGTTGGGACGGCTCTGGGCGGCATCAACATCGTCAATGAAGAAGTTGAAGCCTTTAGCCTGGTCGATAATAAGAGTGCGCTCGTTATCGTTGAGTACCTCGGCCATGGGCATGTCGGTGTTTTTGGAATAGTCAAAAACCGTAATGGGACTGATACCGCAAATTTTTACACGGTCGCCCTGGCTTTTGATTTCGCCCTCGAACTCACGGCTGCACAGCTTTACGGCAACATAGTTCTTTTCAAGCTCCTTGTAAAGGGTTTCGCTCCATACGGTAGAAGTAAATTTGTTCAGTGACATAAGTTAAATCATCCTTTCTTTTTCAGTTCCAGTGTTTCATGGAATCAACAATTCTGTCGTAATTCTTTCTCACCTGATCACGGGTCATTTTTGATACCTCGTCACGGGTGAAATATTGCTTTGTGTCCCCGCTGTTTTTTACGGCAGGGGGAGTTTTGAGAGAATTTTCGGCGTTCTTTTCAGTCGCCGCACGCTCCTCAATGGCTTTTTTGGTAAGTGTTATGCAGTAGGCGCCCAAAAGGGTTTCGCCCTTTTCCACAAGCTCCCATACCTCATCGGGCATATCCTCGATTTTTATGTCGGGGAAAACTTCCCACAATCGGTCAAGCTCTCTTGAAACATGCTCCTTCTGCTGATTTTCAAGTCGGAGCATTTCAAGCTCCTCCTTCTCACTCATGCTGTTGCTGTCCTTTTCCTTCATAATTACTCCTTTCAATGTTTTGTTTTACCTGCTCGATAAGCTCGGTTTTTCTGGGGATTATTCCGTCGGGCAAACGCTCCAGATAGCTTATGAAGTCAATATGACCGTTTTTGAGAAGCATATCCAGTGTGTTGACCGCCGAAATTTCACTCCAGTAGGTGGATGCCCCCGCATCGATAATGCAGGAGAAAAGCGCATCCCTGAGGTGGTCGGTGTTGATGGGAGTGTGAACTGTTTCACCGTTTTCACGGTACATAAGCACACGTCCCGTGCCGTAGTAGCTGAGTATGTAGTCAAGCCATATCATTCCCAGCTCCTCCGCCAAGCAGAAAAGTGCTCTGCGCTGATTTTCCAGCGGTATTGCCGAGGTGTTCTGCAAAGCAATAATAGCTGAAGTGTTTTCCGGGGCAACCTCGCCCAGCGCCGCATCGGTAGCACCTAAAAGGTCCTTTGTGATGCTCATTGTCATGTTTATTACATCCAGAAATCCGCTTTGCATTTCGCCCGGATGCACCGTAGCAACGGCGTTTTCCACATTTCCGTTGACCGCAATGGCTTCGCCTACGGTGTTGGTCCATTCGTCAATAATATTGGAATTGTAGATTACCTTGGAGAAGGAAACGTTCATCATGTGCTTCATAACCATGGCAAACGCCTTGTTTATGTACACCTGATTGTCGATCATTCCCGTGGCAACCGCCTGGCCGTGATATGAGTTTTTGATTTTATCCCAGTTCATCATGCACACGGGATAACGCGAAAGCCCTGTATCCGTTTCGGGAATAACACGGGAGTTTTTGGTGCTTTTACTGAAAAACACTCTGCCGTCCTTTTTGTACAGCTTGATTATGTAACCGCATTTTGTGTCCTCCAGCTCGGTTTTGCCATAGTCTCCGAAGGTGTCCTGAACCTCTCGGTCGCCCGTGATACGGACATATTCCTTTTCGGGTATACCGCTTTCCTTCGCCTCATCTCTCAGGCGTGAGGCAAGGTCTCTGCCCGAAATTATAATGTAGGGCTGGCTTTGCACATCGTGCGAATTGACATCTCCGAAAAACACCTGCGTGCTGTCAACAAGCGAGGTTACAAAGTCTCCGTTGAAGGAACGTGCCGTTTTTTTGGCGTTATCCCAGCTTACGTACAGAAACATGTCTCCGCTGAGCGCCGCGTCCAGAAGCCCTTCGCGCAAAAGCTGCATTATTCCGTCCTTTTCAAAACGGTAATTCAGATACGCCGAAATGACGCCTGCCGCCTTTTCCAGCTCCTTTTCGTTTGTGCCCGTCATGTCTCCCAGAGTGTGGGCTTCAAAACTGAAGGAAATGTTCTGGGACGAGATGGAAGAAACAAAATAGTTTATAACACGCTTGAAAATGTTGAATACGGGAGTGGGAAGACCGCCCGAATTAACACCGTGCCACTGGTCTCCGCGGTAAAACCGCTCGTTTTTGTCAATAGTGCTGTAAAGCCCGATTTTTCGGTTATAATCCTTTCCGGCTTCGTACAGGTCCCAATCGCTTAAAAATTTTTCTTTGGACATTACTGCTCCTTTCTTTAAGGATTTTTGTAGTTATTTGCGGTGGTCGTAGCCGATAATGCTCTGCCAGTCGCCCACTTCGCCTTTTTCGGTGCTTTTTTTGCAGAACAGCCCCGTGGAGCCGTTCTTTCTGAGTGCTACACCGTCACTTACACCCAGACGGTAAATCAGAATACCGCATGCCATAAAGACAAGTGCCGCGGCAGAGGCAAACCATAATGTCATACATCATCCTCCTTTTAAAATATTGTCCTGCTGTATATGTAATAGCCCGGACGGCGGATGTCAGGGGACGTCGCTCACGTCTCTTTCCATCCGAGCGATACCGCCTTGACCGCCATGATTGTAGCACATCCGCGGCATGACATTCAATGACATTTCGTAATGTTTTACTATTTTTCGTAAATAAACTCGAAAAAAATAAATCCGTCGGTTATTTCATTTTTGCCCATAGCTTTTTCCAAAGCTCATGTGAATAGGGGTAAGCGTCAAGATAACGTCGCGTCTCGTCGCTGAAACCGCATTTTTTGCACACCTCATGGGCGAAATCGGTGTACAGATTGTCATATACATCTCTTACAGCGTTTCTGAAGGTATCCATATTCCAGCCGTATTTCTTTAGCCAGTGGTCGATGTCGCCGTGATTTGATGCGTAACCCAGACGGTGCGCCTCGGCATGGGACAGAATGTTTTCGGTGTCCAGTGAAAATTTGTGACACAGATATGCACAGTATTCAACTGCCGCCGATATTGCAAGCTCAAAGTAGCGTTTATCGCTCAAAGAATCCTCACATACCTCAAACTGAATGTAACTGCTGTTAAGGCTTCCTTTTGTGCCGCTTGAGCATCCCCAGCACTGCATGGTGTAGGGCAGAATGTTGGCAACCCTCACATCTCCGTTTATATCCCTGCCGATAAAGGCATGAACGCAAACCTCGCGTCCGCCCGGCTTGGGAGTGTTCCAGTGATTGCCCATATTGTTTACACCAACAAGGGCGGGGGAGTCCACGTAACGCTTTAAATTCGGATTGTTCGCACCTGTTGAATGGACTACAATTCCTTTTGGTATAAGCGGTTTATTTGCCTTGTAGCAGTTATTTAATACGGCATATGCCGTTATGATGTCCTTTTCTGTCATGTTTACACCTCAAGGCTTGCATTTTCCGAATAATTAAAGCTTTCCGCCTCGTCCATGTCATGGAAAAACCCGATGTATTTAAAGAATACCGCCACACCGCCCTTTGAGGTGTTGGGAATGTCAAAGCGAAGATCCCTGACCGCATTATCCCATCCGTTCACCTGCGACATATCCAGTATAATATCGTGCCACTCATTGTCGGGAGTGATGCCGAAGGTTATCCGCTTTTCCTCGTCAATAGAATATGAAGCCGCGGTAGAAAAATAAATTTTGGCATCGTAGTTGCTTGGCAAGGTACCGTCAATTCGGTAACGAAGCTTTATAAAGGGATAAACCGTACCATCCAACGGCATGGCGAATTTGTGGTTGAAAACAGGGTCTACACCCGTGGAAACCACCTTCATACAGCGGTCGTAACAGCCTAGCGTGATTTGATTGTGAGAGGTCACAAATTTTGTTATCCTGCGGTAGTTGTCAAAGGTGTACAGATAATCGTCATCATAAGGCGAAACAAATCTGCCCGAGGCATACACATTTCCGCTTTTGTCAACCGACATAATGTTTTTGCGGTCATATTCCGAGCTTCCCCAGCCTACAATTAAAGCTTTATCGGGGTCATCCGCATTATGCTGACCCGTGATAAACTGATAGGAGCCCGAAGAGATGTTTTTGTAACCGTGAACTATGTTTCCGCTGCCTTTGACATTGTGATATCGTCCGCTTATGTCGTTAAAGGCGCCCGATACCTCATTTGTACCGCCGGTGACAGTGTTGCTTTCGCCGTCCACCTTGTTATATCGTCCTGTCACCTGCTGATAAGAGCCTTTGACAGAATTGCCGTAACCTGAAATCAGGTTGAAATCGCCCTCCCCGTTATTCTGAGAGCCGGACACAAAGCTGCTTACACCACTTAATTTGTTGTGGTAGCCGCTTCCTATACATGCGCGGTCAACCGAGGTCTCAAACCCCGACACAAGACTTGCATAGCCTGCCTTACATCCTCTGCCGAACACTGCGGAAAAGTTACCCGCGGCAATATTGTCACGTCCTGCGGCAAAGGAGGAACGACCTGCCGCCACATTGCCCTCACCTGCACTGAAGGCGGATTTGCCAAGAGTTATTACACCTGTGTTGGGCTTTGACGGTACACACAGTGTATAATCATCCTCTTTCGGATTGGAAGCCGCCTCGGTGAATGGAAGCTCCCTGTCATAAAAGATAACATCTCCCGCAATTGCTGTTATCTTGGCGCACAAAATGTAGTGACTTCCATTGATAATGGAAAATTCATCGCCTATTTCATAGTCGGGTGTTGCAACTCTCTGGGTATGCTCCAGCTCCAGATAATTGTCGGCAATAATGGGTGTTACCTGCTTGTCGGTCAGATATATTCTTTTGCCCTTGGTGGCTATGGCGTAAATGTAATATGCCTTTCTTCCGGCAGTGTTGCTGTCTCCCAGTGCGACAGAATAATCTTCGATGGCATTACAGTTCTGTGCGTTTGCGGAATGTTCCCCCTTTCCCGGTACTATCAATCCGTGTGTGAATCCTACGTTTTGAGCTATCTCTCTCAACTGCTCCGCCACGGTAGGCGAGGGTGTACCGCCGTTTTTAGGCACGCCGTCGCTTCCGCAGGGCAAAACAGGGTAGCTGAGCACATTGTGGGTTGCCTTTACGGAAATTCTTTCACCGCCGTCTGATGAAATGCCTTTTATGCCCACCGTAAATTCACCTTCTGTCAACACCTCGTGAGGCACGGCAACCTTGTCTTCATTGCTTTCCACCTGAATACATACGTCACCGTTTGTAAAGATGTAGGACTTGTTCAGTCCCTCCCATTCGGGCGAAAACTGCGCCTCAAGGAATAAAAAATTCACCGCGCCCGACGCTATCACGGGTGTGTTGAGCTTGTGGGCGCTTTGTCCGTCAATTTTGATTTTTATCATAAAAACCACTCCTTTTTATTAAATTTTATTTAACGGCACTCTAATGATATCACACCGCAAGCATGACATTCAATGACACATTGGTTTGAAATAAAAAATTCCCCCGGGCAGTCTGTACGACTGCTTGGGGGAATGCCGCTTATTGCTTCTGAAGTTAATTTGAAAAGTACCATGCTTTATATTCGTCGGCAAGATCCTTGTACAAATTGTTAATTCGACCAATATGTTCTGAAAAATTGTTGATTGTCACATTGCCGCTTTTGAAAAAGTCAAATTCTTTAAATATTTCCTCAAAATATGGAAGTGCACTGTGCATATCGGCATAGTCAATGCATAAGTTATATGCTTGATTGCAAGCCTCACGCGAAAGCGATATGTAGTCAAAAACGTAATTTACATAAGTTTTATTCTGTGTTTTTATATAGGATGTCATGCTTTTGATAGCGGAAGTTGTATTTTTGATAGCAAGTTGAATAAACTCAATGAACAGTGTTTTCGACTTTTCGGTCGAATGACTGAATTTCGCCTTATAAAACTTTGTTATACCCTGCTTTTCACTTCTGGTATTCAAGCCGTCAACCCACATTTTCAATGCGGCTTCATCGGGAACCCACTGTACATTTCCGAACATTGTAAGCTCTTCCATCGGTATCATGGTGAAGCCGTTGATGGCGTAGGAGGTAAGCTTTTGATCGTTGGCAAAAACCTTTACCTCTGTTTCAAGGGTATCGGCAAATTTAGAGCCGCTTTCGCCTTCCTTTTTAAAACTCATCTCGTTGACGTGTGCAGTGTTTGCTCTTGTGATGCTTAATGTCATTGTTGTTCCGTCCCAATATACATTAAAGCCGAAATTAGCCAAATCTTCAGCTACTATGCATGACTGACCGTTAACGGCATAGGAGGGGATTGCATAATTGTTGATGTATGCAACGATACTTGTGTGCAGTGCCACACCGTTAACATCACCAACCTTGGCGTGTGCGGGGATAATTAACATCAGCGCCAACATCAACAGAATAACGAATGCTTTTTTCATAATATTGTCCTCTTTCTTTTTATGATTGTATTAACTGCAATATTTATTTGCAAAATATTATCAGCAATACGTTAATGTAACGTAATTATATCACAAAAATATGATAAAGTCAATACGTTACATTAAAGTACTTTTTGTTTTTCGGGGAGAAGAATTTAAAATGAAGAAAATTGAGTTCAATAACAATAAAAATATCATATCCGCACGTCTGAAAAAGGCGAGAACCGAAAAAAGACTGTCGCAAAGCGAGCTTGCGGTAAAATTACAGCTTCATAATATCAATATCGACCAGCAGATGATAAGCAAGATAGAGAATAACGAAAGACAGGTTACCGATTACGAACTGGCGTGTATATGTAAATGCCTGAACGTTAAAGCGGAATGGATGCTGGCGGATTTCGAGGTGCATGCGGAGCAGATATTTTTCAGTAAATAACATTCAATGACAAATCCGCAATTCATAATTGAGGGAAGAAAACACTTTGTATTTTCCTTCCTGTTGTCATTCTGAACGAAGTGAAGAATCTTTAAACCGTAACGCAGTTAAAAGAAGCTTCAGCTTCAATGCTTTACCGCTTTGCTCAGCATGACGCGGAGTAAATTGATGGTTACGAATTGTAATCTGCCCTTTTTTTATAAATTCATCTCAAAATCATATAAATTTTGAAGGACTATTGACATATTGGAATTTATACTCTATAATTAAGTAAAAACAATAGGAGGTTATATCATGAAAGTTGGATTTATAGATTATTATCTGGACGAATGGCATGCCAATAATTACCCCAAAATGCTCAAGGAGCTTTCGGGCGGCAAATACGAAGTGGCATATGCCTATGCAAAAATCGACAGCCCCAAGAAGGGCGGTCTGACAAGCAAGCAGTGGGCTGAAAAGTACGGCGTACAGCTGCTTGATACCATTGAAGAGGTTATTGAAAAGAGCGACCGTCTCATTGTGCTTTCTCCCGATAACCCCGAAATGCATGAGGAGCTGTGCAAGCTTCCCCTTGCGTCCGGTAAGCTGGTTTACGTTGACAAGACCTTTGCTCCCGATAAGGCGACCGCAGAGCGCATCTTCGCTCACGCAAAAGCCAACAACACCAAATGCTTCTCCAGCTCCGCACTCAGATTTACCACAGAACTGGCTGAGTTCAATAAGGACGACATCAAGAACATTTACAGTGAAGGTCCCGGTGTGCTGGAGATTTACTCCATTCACCAGATCGAACCCATCGTATGCCTCATGCAGTGCCGTGCAAAGAGAGTTATGTTCACGGGTGATAAAACTCATCCTGCCGCAGTTATTGAATTTGAGGGCGGAAAATTTGCTCACATGTATCAGGCAGACTGGATCCCATTCCGCCTGACAGCTGTTAATGAGAAAAATGCCGCAACCGTACATCAGATTCAGTCCGAGTACTTCCCTCTGTTCCTCAAGGCTCTTATCGAGTTCTTTGACACAGGCATTGTACCCGTTCCCGCAGAGCAGACAATAGACGTTATTGCTATCCGTCAGGCAGCTCTTATGGCGGCGGAAAAGCCCTTTACCTGGATTGACATAAACAGCCTTTAATACTTAAAAACAGAAAATCACTTATGGCTTTTGCCATAGGTGATTTTTTTATGTGTGACTATTAATTAAGCAGTGTATATTTGATATCTGTATGTAGATTTTAATTACCTTTTTTTGTGCAAATGTAATATAATCTGTTTTTTTTCAAAAATACTATTGCAATTTTTTCAAAATGTGGTAGAATGAGGCTGAAAGAAAAGAAAAACCACTTCGGTTCCACAGTATTTACGGAAAGAAGGTTATGTGATGTTACCGCTTGATAAGCTTCCCGAGGGGCTTTACGATGCTGCGAAGGAGCAGGGTATTGACGCGGACGGAATTGAGATGTGTCTCGGTCTTGACCTCAATATGAATGCGGCTTTCGGAGAGTGCTGGCTTATTGTTACCAGGGAAAATTTCTTCCGCTTTGAAATTCCGGATAACATGGCTTGCGCAGGTGAAATAAAATCATCGCGTGATAAAAATCCCGAGCGCTTCAAAAGTGCCGTGACTGTATGCCATAAGATTTGTGATCTTGAGGAACTTGCAATTGATAACTTTGTGTCCTCAAACCGTCTTGTGGCAAAAAAAGACGGCGAAACAATCATTCTCGCCTATGCCACCAACGCCAAGAAGCAAAAGCTTTTTGCCATGATGGAAATTATAGACCGCTGGAAAAAGGGGGAAAATGTGCCTGAGGATGACCCCATATTCGAGCAGTTCAATAAATTCTGTCCTAAGTGCGGCAGACCCTATAACGACCCCAAGCGTAAAGTGTGCCTTAACTGTCTCAACGAGGGAGCAATATACGGCAGACTTTTCAGATATTTCGCGCCCTACAAAAAACAGCTGGCGGTAATTATTGCCTGCCTTTTGCTCCAGAGCGTAATAACCCTTGTCAACCCGTATTTCGGCGGTGTTTTCCTGTATAATGAGGTTTTGGACCCGTCCGGAAGATTTGCCGGAAATATTGCGCTTGGTGTGGGAGCGGTGTTCTTCACAGCACTGGCAACCCAGGTTACTGCCATACTGCGTGCCCGTGCCAACTCGGAAATGTCGGTAAGCGTTACGCTGGATATGAAAATGGACATTTTCACTGCCATGCAAAGGCTGTCTTTGTCATACTTCAATAATAATCAGACAGGACGTCTTATCACCCGTGTTGACTATGATGCGGCAAGAATACGTGCCTTTTTCACCGACAATATGCCATCGCTTATTGTTAATGTGATTACCTTTGTAACCGCCGCCGTGGTGATGTTTACTGTCAAGTGGCAGTTGGCGCTGATAGTGTTTGTGCCTGTACCGATAATTGCGGTGTTTGTAAAAAAAGCATTCCCCAAGCTGTGGAAGTCCTTTACCATGCGCTGGCGCAAAAGCTCGGCTCTCAATGCCATGCTGGGTGACAGCCTTACCGGCATTCGTGTTGTAAAGGCGTTTGCAAAAGAGGATGTCGAAACCCACCGTTTTTCAAAATATGTTGATGCATACGCCAAGGCCAATCTGCGCGTCAATGCACTGCATCTTATGATTTTTCCCACCATCGGACTTCTGATGAGTATCAGTGTTCAGACCATCTGGGGCTTTGGCGGGTTTATGGTAATGGGCGATACCATGACCTACGGTGAATTCCTTACATTTATTGCCTATACCTCTATGATACTTAACCCGATCATATTCTTCACAAATATTTCGGAATCCTTCACTGACATGGCAAACTCCGCTCAGCGTATGTTTGAGGTGCTGGATGCGGTGCCTGAAATAACCGAATCGGAAAATCCCGTTTCTCTGCCGGATATGAAGGGAGAAATAGAGCTCAAAAACGTGTCCTTCTCCTATACCCCCAACCGCCCGATACTTAAAAATATGAGTATGAAAATCGAGGCAGGTACCTCCATCGGACTTGTTGGTCATACGGGAGCGGGTAAATCCACCATTGCAAATCTCATAACCCGTCTTTACGATGTAAACAGCGGAAATATATACATAGACGGCGTTAATATCAAGGACATCGAGCTTCAGACACTCAGAAAGAAAATGGCAATAGTTTCTCAGGAAATATTCCTTTTCCGCGGAACAATAGCCGATAACATCCGCTATGCCCGTCCGGATGCCACAATGGAAGAGGTAATTGAAGCCTCAAAGGCCGCCAATGCACATGATTTTATCATAAATCTGCCCAGCGGATATGAAACGGTGGTAGGTGTGGGAAGCCGTTCGCTTTCAGGCGGAGAACAGCAGAGAATATCCATTGCCCGTGCGCTTCTTCTTGACCCCTGCGTGCTTATTCTTGATGAAGCTACTGCCGCCATGGATACCGAAACGGAAAGACTCATTCAGCAGGCATTGGCGCGTCTCGTAAAGGGCAGAACCACCATAACCATTGCCCACCGTCTTTCCACGCTTAAGGATTGCTCGATCCTTTATGCCATAGAAAACGGTGAAATTGCCGAAAGCGGTTCACATGCAGAGCTTATTGCCAAAAAAGGTATTTATTATAAGCTGTACACTCTCCAGAGCGAAGCAATGAAAAAAGTAATAGGAAACTGACATATATAACCGACATATATGAGGGAGGTATTTATTATGCCCGTAGCAGAACAAAAGAAAAACGCCAACGAAAATCAGCTTCCCGCCGCTGACATTGAAAAAGAAGGCGAGGATAACGAAAAGCTGTTTGAGCCCTCGCGTATTTCAATCGACCTTACACCCGATAACATAAAATTCATCCGTTCCCCCGGCAATCTTATCAGCATTGACTTTATAAACCATAAGGGAGAGAAGGAGTTTCTTGAAAGAATCGTAATTTTTCGCTCGTTCCCCATCACAAACCCGAATGAATTCCTGTCGGTGCGTGAGCCGGATTCCAAAAAGATGGGCAGGGGCAAGGAAATCGGTATGATACGCCGTCTCAGCGATTTTGACCCCGAAACACAGTCGCTCATAAACGAAGAGCTCGAACGCCGCTATTTTTCTCCCACCATACTGAAAATACGCAGTATAAAGGAAAAATTCGGCTATACATACTGGGATGCCGAGACTACCTCGGGTAATGTTACCTTTATTCTGAATAACCCCTTCAGCAATATCAGAATACTTGAAGACGGCAGAATATTCATCAGCGATATGGACGGTAACAACTTCCAGATACCCGACCCTAAAAAGCTGGATGCGGCAAGCTACAAGAAAATAGAAATCTATCTTTAATTATTGAATAAAATTCAATAGGGGATTTTATATGAAACTTTTATTTGAGATGCCCCGTGCCGATGCCGAGGCATTTGAAAAGCAAAGCGGCGGACAAAAGCTTTTGTATTGTGTGCCCTTTACCATACATGAAAAAAGGTTTGTCAACGGCTTTCTTGCAATAACCAAAGAAAAAATAATAAAAATACTGGACGGCGAGGTTATAGCACAATACAATATTTCCGGAAGCTGTGAATATAAGGTGGATGCCATGTACGGAAGCTGTGGATTTTTCGCCAAAATTGACGGCAGCACCACTCTTATAGCGCAGTTTGTGGCAGGCCGTCATCTTGCACGGTATTTAGTTATCTGTAAGGCATGCCAAATGCTGTCGGATGAGCCGTCGGAAAACACCATTACCAACAGCGAGCCGGAGAAATTCTGCCCCAAATGCGGCAGACCCTTTGTGACCAATACAAACATCTGCCCCTTCTGCCTTGACAGAGCGGAGGTCTATAAAAAGCTGTGGGCATTGACAAAGGGCTTGAGATTTATGATATTTTCGCCCTTTATCTTCTCATTCGTGCTTCTGGTGCTGGGCTTTGTGGACCCGTATCTGCAAAAGCTGGCGGTCAATGAGTTTTTCCGCCCGTATGATATAGCCTATACACCGACAGGTGCCCAGTACGGCGCCTTTATATGGCTGGTTACCGCTATTGTCGGAGTGGCGATATTGAGCCGTGCCGTCTCAATTCTTCAATCACGTCTTTTGGCTGTGGCGGCAGGTAAATTTTCGGTGGTGCTCAAAACTCTGCTGTATGAAAAAATCCAGATTCTTTCTCTTGGCTCCATACAGAAAAAATCCACCGGCGACCTTATGGGACGTGTCAATAATGATACCGCTATGGTGGAAAGCTTTATTGTAAATACCTTCCCCCATATTTTCATACAGATTGCCTCACTTATAGGTGCGGCGATATATCTTGCGTTTATTAATCTTACCATGACGCTGTTTGTCATAGTTCCCGTCCCGTTGGTTCTGTTTCTTGTAAAGGCGTTCTGGAGCTTTATTCAGCGCAGAAACCTTAAGGTATGGTACGCGGGCAGACGTTCTAACCATCTTTTGCAGGATATTCTCAACGGAATCCGCGTAGTAAAGAGCTTCGGACAGGAGGAAAAGGAAATAGAGCGCTTCAAGCAGGCAAATATCCGCCATTCCAAGCTTGAAACCGAAAATCAGAAATACTGGAATACTCTTTTTCCAATACTCACCTTCACAGTGGAGCTGGGCAGATACCTTATTTTGCTGTACGGAAGCTTTCAGGTGTATAAGTTCAACACCTCCCTCGGGCTTGGTGGAGGTATGAGTGTGGGTGAGCTTCAGCAGTTCACTGCACTTGCGGCATATATATATTCTCCGCTTATTACCCTTACGGGAATCCCGCGCCAGATTTCCTCCTTCCTTACCTCCGCAGGTAAGATATTTGAAATACTGGAGGAGCACGAGCAGGTCTCCGATATAGGACTTCCCATAGATATCAACATCGAGGGCGATATATCCATACAAAATGTAACCTTCGGCTACGAAAGCTACGATCCGGTGCTTGAAAACGTTTCGCTGGAGATAAAGAAAGGCGAAATGGTGGGTATAGTGGGACATTCGGGTTGCGGAAAAACAACTCTCATTAACCTTATAATGCGTCTGTACGACGTAAATGAGGGTGCCATTTATATAGATGAGGTTAATATTAAGGATATTTCCCAGGCCGCTTTAAGACGTCAGATAGGCGCCGTTTTGCAGGAAACCTTCCTGTTCTCGGGCACCATACGCGATAATATCCGCTATGCAAATCCTCATGCCACTGACGAAGAGGTCATAGCTGCGGCAAGAATAGCCAATGCACATGATTTTATTGTAAATCTTCCACAGGGCTATAACACTATTGTCGGTGAAAAAGGTTATTCGCTTTCGGGAGGCGAGCGTCAGCGTATAGCTATTGCCCGTGCCGTTATTCACGACCCGCATATCCTCATACTGGACGAAGCAACTGCGGCGCTGGATACCGAAACGGAAAAGCTTATTCAGGACGCCATCAATAAGCTTGCCGAGAACCGTACCACCATTGCCATTGCCCACCGACTTTCCACCCTGCGCAATGCAGATAAGCTTTTGGTACTGGATAAAGGTAAGGTTGCCGAGTTCGGAACACATGATGAGCTTTTGGAGAAAAAGGGAATTTACTATAAACTCGTCATGGCTCAGCGTGAAATGGCACATAAAATTATATCTACATAGTATGGATATTTTGCATAATGCTAAAAACACACAAATTTATTGTTTACAAAAAATTCATAAAAAAAGTTGAAAAAACTATTGCCTTTTTTTGAAGTATGTGATATACTACTAGCGTATCAGAAGCATAGTCTACTTTTTAAACGTTTGAAAGGAATGGATTATTACGATGAAGAAGAATTATACCAAGCCTGAAATCGAAATGGTTGAGTATAAAGCTAACGACGTAATCATGACAGCCAGTGGTGTGGCTGCAAGTCTTGATAACGACGTTCAGTGGCTCAGCAGTTGGACCGTTAACGCTAACAGCGGCAGTCTCAACAGTTTGCTCAAATAATTTGATTTCCTATCAGAAGAAAAAGCAGCAGGATTCAGCCTGCTGCTTTTTTTCTGAATTTTAAATATAATCAGTACGAGGACTTATGAAAAAACTTCTCTGTGCGGCAACTGCCGATTTTATAACACTTGACGAAAATATGCTGGCGCGGTTTGAAAAATTCACCGATATAATGGTGGACACCAATAAATCCATGAATATCACCGCCATTACCGATCCGGAGGGTATTGCCCTCAAGCACTATGCCGACTCTCTTTCCCTTATTTCCACAGGCCTTTTTACCGACGGAAAGAAGGTGTGCGATATAGGGTGTGGCGGAGGTTTCCCCGGCATCCCCATGAAAATAGCTTTGCCGGGCGTTCATTTCCACATGATTGACAGCACCGAAAAAAAGATAAATTATCTTAAAAATACTGCTGCCGCGCTTGAACTTAAGAATATCGACTTCACCGCCGCCCGTGCCGAGGAGCTTACCAAAAACGGGGCAAAAATTAATCTGCGCGAAAAATATGATATAGCCACCGCCCGTGCCGTGGCACGTCTTAATGTTCTGTGCGAATTGTGCCTGCCCTTTGTAAAGGTCGGTGGATATTTCCTTGCCATGAAGGGCGCAAAGGCGCAGGAGGAAGCTGATGAGGCAAAAAATGCCGTAACTTCACTGGGCGGAAAAATTGCCGAAATAAAGAAAATTGAGTTTAATCTGCCCGATTACGAAGATAACCCTGCCGTTCGTGAGTTTGTTACTGCTGAACGTTACATAATAATGATCGAAAAGACCAAAAAAACACCGCCCCAGTATCCCCGCGCTTATGCGGCAATAACCAAAAAACCGCTCTAAAAAGATTGTCTCATCAAACCGAAAAACGTATAAATAAAAAATGCAGAGGTAAATGCTTGAATTTACCTCTGCATTTTTTCATATTTACATAAGAAATATATCTGATGAGACAGTCTCTTTTGTTTTTTGAATTACTTCAAAAAGCTTCCCAGAATACCTCTGACTATCTTTTTGCCTACCTCTCTGCCGATGGTGGTTGCCGTACTGTTTATTGCCTTTTCAAAGACACTCTGACGTCTTCTTCCGGTGGATTTTTTGGTTTTGGTTTTTGCCTTTTGTTCTTTTTTCTTTTGCTTTTCCAGCTCTTTTTCCTTTTCGGCATTTATTTCGGTGAGCTGTTCGTATGCCGATTCATTGTCTTTTTCAGTCATGTACTTGTTTTTAAAGGCACTTGAATTTATAACTTCCTTGAAATCCCCCTCCGAAATTGCCGACATACTGCTTTTCGGCGGCAGAATATTGGCTCTTTCGACAACAGAGGGTACACCCTTTTCATCCAGAACCGATACAAGCGCTTCGCCCGTTCCCAATTCCGAAATGGCATCTACCGTTCTGAAGGCGGGATTTATTCTGAACGACCTGGCCGCCGCGTTTACTGCTTTTTGATCGGCAGGTGTATAGGCGCGCAGTGCATGCTGAACGCGGTTTCCTATCTGCCCCAGAACGCTGTCGGGGATATCAGTGGGGTTTTGTGTGATGAACCACACGCTTACGCCTTTTGAACGTATAAGACGCACAACCTGCTCCACCTTGTCCACCAGTGCCTTCGGTGCATCGTCAAAAAGAAGGTGCGCCTCGTCAAAGAAGAAAGCAAGCTTTGGCTTTTCAAGATCGCCTGCCTCGGGAAGCATGTCATATATCTCCGAAAGCATCCACAGAAGAAATGTTCCGTAAAGAAGCGGACGCTGAAAAAGCTCGGAGCATTCAAGAATATTCATATATCCTCTGCCATCGCCGTCCCACTCCATCCAGTCCGAAAGCTCCAGAGAAGGTTCACCGAAGAACATCTCTCCGCCCTCGTCCTCAAGGGTCAGAAGTGCACGCTGAATGGCTCCTATTGTCTGGGAGGATACATTTCCGTATTCCAGCTTAAAATCCTTGGCATTGTCGCCAACATACTGAAGCATGGCTTTAAGGTCCTTAAGATCGATAAGAAGAAGCTCCTTATCATCCGCAACTCTGAAAACAATGCGCAAAACACCACTCTGAGTGTCGTTAAGCCCCAAAAGCCTTGCCAGAAGCTCAGGACCCATCTCCGAAACGGTTGTACGCACGGGTAAGCCCTTTTTGCCGTAAACATCCCAGAACTGAACAGGATATGTACAGTAATTGAAATCTGTAATGCCCATGGTATCGATGCTTCGTCTGATATGTTTGTTTTCACAGCCCTGCTTGCACATACCGCTAAGGTCGCCCTTAATGTCGGCAACAAATACGGGTACACCCATATCTGAAAAGCTTTCCGCAAGCACTTTCAGCGTAACGGTTTTACCCGTACCTGTGGCTCCCGCAATAAGTCCGTGGCGGTTAGCCATTGAAGGCTCAAGGTAAACTCTTTTTTCGCCCGTTGCAAGCCAAATTTTATGAATATCCTTCTTATACATAGCTCAACCTCTTTTTTGCAGTATGCGAAATACTGCAATATTTTATACAAATCTCTGTGCATAGCCGCATTTTTTGCATAATTCCTCCGAAGCCTTGCCGCACTTAAAGGCGTCGGTCATTTTCAGGGCTCTTTCGGAATTAAGAATACTTTCAATATCTTCCTTAAATATATTGCCGAGATTAATAACACCGTCACTGTCAAGACAGCATGGAACAACAGTGCCGTCCGAGAGTATGCCGAACTGGTCCTTAAGCCCGTAGCAGTGGAAGTTTACGCCCTTGATTTCGCCCTCAATGTCCGGCCACTCAAAGCGTTCTCCCCATTCCAGATGTATTTTATTCCGTATCCGTATACCTCTGGTGTCCTTCACCCATTCTCCGCTGATATGCTCCCTGAGAATGTCAAAGGCGGTTCGGTTCCTGTCATCTTCAAAGCCCTTGTTCCAAAGACGAAAAATCACAAGAATACCGCGTTCTGCGGCTTTTTTTGAAAACTCCGCAAGCTCCCGCACATAGGCACTGTGGCTGTCGTTATCGCCGTTTTCGAAGCTGTGCAGGGATACGTTTATTTTGTATACTCCCGAATTTAAAAGCTCTTCGGCACGCTCTTTTATAAGAGTGCCGTTGGTTGTGATAATTGATTTGAACCCCTTTTCCTTTGCGTATTTAATAAATTCCGCAATATCGGGGTGGGTGAGAGGCTCTCCCATCAGGTGGTAATAAATATACTTTGTCTTGTCTCTGAGTTTGTCCAGAATGTAATAAAACTCACCCGTGCTCATTTTACGCATTGGCCGTTTGTGTCCATGGCAAAATGAACAATTCATATTGCATACGTTGGTAATTTCGATATAAACCTTGTTGTACATAGTGCTTTTATTCCGCACACACCTTTATTGTATGTACACAGGGAGTATTTGCCGTAAAACGGTCAAAGCGTATGCGAACGGCAGATTTTTCACTGCAGTAGGGTATGATGTACTCAAAGGGTTTCCCGCCTGAATTTTGCGAAACGGTATACTCTTTTCCGTCCAGCTCGATTTTTATATCAATGCAATCACAAAGATGGGTGCCCAGAAGGATTTTTATAAGATTTTCCTTATGTGGCTTTACGGCAATCTCATAGCTGAACCAGCCGTGAGTGTTTACCACGCTCCAGCTTGCACCTCGTCCCGTTCCGGGTATGCGGTACAGAAGTCCCGACTCGCTTACAAAGGTATCGCTGAAGTTTACCTCCTTCTGAAGCTTGTGAGCCTCGTTTGCACCACCGCAGACTATAAAGTCAACAAGTCCTTTTTCACTTTCAAGCCGGTCTGTCATTTTCTTTTCCGCTTCAAAGCTTACCTTTACCTCGTCTATAAAGCTCTTGACATAGTCAAATTCCTGTGTTGCACCGTAAATAACACCGCTTCTGCAGTAAAAGTCGATGCCCAGAAGTCTGAATGCCTCTTCACTGTCCGCCGTAAGCTCCTTGTAGGCGTTTTCAAGCCCTGTAATGTACTTTTCATCCTTTTTCTCAAAATATTTTGC
Source organism: Oscillospiraceae bacterium (assembly GCA_015065085.1). Lineage (NCBI taxonomy): Bacteria > Bacillati > Bacillota > Clostridia > Eubacteriales > Oscillospiraceae > Oscillospiraceae bacterium. The sequence continues at coordinate 33,549 of SVQW01000019.1, forward strand.
GTAGTTGAAAAATACCTTTACAAGACCGTTCCACACTCTTGCGATATATTTGAGGTTGGCAAATTTTTTGTGCAGGTCATCAAATGCACCTTGGCTCATTTTGCTCTTGAGGGTGAGGAGCTTTTCGTAAATCTGAGCGGAGGTGTCGACGGCGTGCTGTTTTTCTGCCATTACACTTTCGATGCTTCCGCGTTGCCAGTTTTGGGGTATGAACCATTCCTCCGAGGCAATGCAGAACTCGTCCTTCATCATTTCAAAATAGAAATGGTTCTTGCAGTGGTTAAGACGCGGGAAAGCACTCAGCTCGCTGAAATAGTAGCCCTTGAGCCATATTATCTCTCTGAGAATCTGCTCGGTGGGTTCCATTATTTCACGCATTTCTTCAGCACATTCAGGGTATGTTCTCTCGAAAAATTCGTCTATGGCAGTATCGGTGTTCTTGCCCTGCATGCAGGCGTTCATTATGTCGAGATTAACCTCATTTACACTGCCGAAGGGATGGCGACCGCCACGGTCGATTCGGTTGACGTAGCCTGCGGGTGTGAAGCCCTCGCAGTACTCGAACTTTTCAATTATGTGGTTTTTCAGCATTATAGGAATACGTCCCTTGCCGAAATATTCTCCGAAAATGTCGGTTTCCACGAAAATGGGGTTTTTCTTTATCTTGTTGAAAAACTTGTTGTGAGGCAGACAAAGGCTCCAGTCAAACTGGGTCCACTTGTCCATGATAAGAAGATCTGTGGAAATGCTTTCGTATGCCTTTGTCATCATTTCGTAGTCCTTTTCCACGCTGGCAAAGGGACGTACGATAAGCTCTTTTCCGAGACTCCGACAGGTGTTGTACAGAATTTCGGTTACGTATTTTACGCGCTCAACCTTGTCAAGCTTCTGGTTTTTAAGGCGCAAAATCGGCACTTTTGTTTCGTGCAGTGTCAGAATTATGCCGTCCATATAAGGGTACGCCGCGAAAAAGTCGGCTATGCGGTTTTCCAGAAAGTCCTTTACAAGAGGATGTGTGACCTCGATGTCGCCGTCGCTGCCCAGTATTTCGGGATAGTCGGCGGAAAAGCCGTCGGGCAGATCAAGCTCGTGATGCCACATATACATTTTTATGCCCGCGTTGTGTGCTTTTTCACAGCCTGCGTTAAGGTGCTCAAGGTTATAGTTCATATACTGTGTATCCTTGTCACCGTTGTAACGGCTGTATTTGCGGTAGGGTGTAATACCGTCAATGTTGCCCTTTATGTAGTTGTGAATGGGACCGATGAACTGTATGTGTGTAATGCTGTTTTTTATGGCGTAATCCACCGTGTACATAAAGTATTCGGGGTCTATGTCAACAGGGTTGCACACCGATATTCCGCGAATCATGTCACGGTAATTTGTATTTGAAGTTTCCATATTATCCTCCGAAAAAAGATATATGAATATAATATCATTTTTTTATGCATTTGTCAATGTTAAAGCTTATCGATAATCGCTCAAAACAAAATAAAAACCCCCATACGAACATAAAGAAAAAACGGAGCGGCATTGTCTGCCGCTCCGTGTATGTATTACAAACCAAGTAACTGCTTTTTCTTTGCATCAAATTCTTCCTGTGTTATAATACCGCTGTCAAGGAGTTCTTTGTACTTTTTCAGTTCGTCTGTCGTTTGAGGCTGTTCTTGCGAAGCTGTGTTTGCTGCTTTACTTGTGCAAAGAGTGTTTATCTTGTCCTGCATTATAATACAAGCAACAATAGGGATAAAAATACCGAGGATTAAACAGAGTGTTGCCATGTCAGAATTGTTGATACCCTTTGACTTATTGAATGAGTCAATTCTTTGTCCGTGTTTGTAAAACCAATAAATAGAATAGAACGGAACAAATATGAAAAGCAACAATTTGTTTGTAGGATTATAATATTCGGCATTCGGGCTCTTATTTAAGTATTTTGTTGTACGGTATGTCCAAATCAAATTCCAAATTCCAAAAGTGAAAAGAAGAAGCAAAATATGCTTGCCTAATCCGCAATATACTTCATCATTTATTCCCTCGCTTGAATTTGTCGATATATTAGGCTTGATTTCGGAATAAGGGTTTTTCAGCCAAGCTCCTATGCTTAATAAAGTAAATCCGCCGAGCAGCAATTTTATAACGCCGAGCATTCCGAGAGTACCGCCCCGAAGTGAAAGAATAATGTCCGGTATTAAATATATAATTGCGGGAAGATTGAAAAGCTTGTTGGAAAAATCTCTGATTTTTGACAGGTCTGCTTTTATAAGTGTCTGTTCGCAAGCGGCGAGTGCATGTACAGTTAAAAGCGCATGTGCCGCCAAATAAAGCAGATTATAGATGCTAAAGGATGTGACAAGGTAGATGACATCCAGTAAGGCGTTGCAACCAAGTGCGATAACCAATATGTTATTATATTTCTTTGCAAACAGAATTCCGCAAAGCACCAAGTCGATTACAATTTCAATTACTAGGGCCGATGAAACATAGAATGAGTTGTGAACCCGAAGTTCAGTTAATTTTAGTACATCAAATATTCTCAGTACAGCTAACACAATCAACATATATGCCGCAATTGGTGTGCGTATTTTTTTATTCATGCTTTAATCTCCTTATACTTATACATTTTTGTACATTATAACACCAAGCGGTGTTTTTGTCAACACCTTTTGGTGTTTTTTTGTATAATATTCCGTATACTACACAAGAGGTGAATTGTTGTGTATAGAAGAATACGCGACTTGCGCGAGGATAATGATAAAACGCAGAGGGACATTGCCGACTATCTGAATATGCAATTAACTGTATATCAAAGATACGAACGCGGAGAACGAGAGTTACCGCTGTGGGTGGCAATAAAGCTGGCGGATTATTATAAGGTCACATTGGATTATCTTGTTGAGCGAGAATAAAAGCACATTGTTTAAATTCTTAAACAATGTGCTTTTTTAGATTTATCAAACCGAAAATTTTAGTGACGTTGCACGACAGGCAAATCCGCACTCCCGTTTTTTCGCAACACCAATCTGTTTTCCTGCGTATTTATTGCTTTTCCACATTATCGCCGAAGCGTTTTACCTTTCGGGTAGTAGTTTTTTCGAGAGGAAATTTGAGAATATCTACCGCACGTATATTCTTGTATTTCGGCATAACGGCATTTACCTCATCCACTGCTTTCTTTATTGCCGCTACCTTTTCCTCGTCGGAGGGTATGTGACCGAGCGCTTCCTTTATTGCGGCGGTATTGGGATAAATTCTTGCCTTGACCTGAATTCTGCCGTTTATCTGTGCGGGTACAACAATAACATCGCTTACCGCCTCATAATCTGAAAGACGCGCTTCAAGCTCCTCCGGGTAAATGTTTTTACCGTTTTCGGTTACTATGATGTTTTTCTTTCTGCCCGTAATGTAAAGTGCACCGTCCGGGTCCATTCTTCCGTAGTCGCCTGTGCAGAACCAGCCGTTGCGGAACACTGCCTTTGTTGCCTCTTCGTCGTTGAAGTAGCCCAGCATGATGTTCTCGCCCTTTGCAAGAATTTCACCCACACCGTCCTCGTTGGGATTTTCGATTTTCAATTCGACGCCCGGAATTGCAATACCGGTTGATTTGGGATTGAAATAAAAATCGTTATTTCCGGCAAGAAGAGGCGAACATTCGGTAAGTCCGTAGCCCTGGAGAGTGCGTATGCCGAGCGCGGTAAAATCATCCACTATGGAGGTGTCAAGGTCTGCCGCACCCACAATGAATAATCTGATTTTTCCGCCGAGAGTGGCTTTTACCTTCTTCTTTATCACGGCTCGTATTATAAAAGGTGTATGTCTGAGTGCATAGGCAAGGGAATGGTTTTCATAGAGAGCACGGTATTTTTTGGGACATTCCTTTGCAATATTGCTCTTTATGCGGTTGTCAAGCACCTTCAGAAGCTCGGGTACAACAACAAGTATGGAGGGTGAGTATTCCTTTATATTATTTGCAATGGTACGCAGACTTTCCGCATAGCTAATGCAAAGCCCCTTTGAAATCATGAGAATACAGTTGAGTGTGCATTCGTAGGTGTGGTGCAGCGGAAGAATGGACATAGTGCTGTCCTTTGTGCTGTCCACGTGAACTATGCGCAGGGTGGAATATATATTTACACATATATTGTTCTGCGAAAGGCAAACCGCTTTGGAGCTTCCGGTAGTACCTGAGGTAAACAGAAGCACGCGCAGCTCATCCTTTTCCGGGTCGGGTATTTCGCTTTCACTTACCCCGGAGCTTTTTCCCATCTTTGCCATCTGCTCTACTGATGAAAACGGATGCACTGCAGTGTCTGTTGTTACCTTTGCAATACACGAATCGTCCGCACATACGGCACAGCACTCGGCGGCATCTGTGAAATTCTTTATATCCTGCTCACCCAGCTCCTTGTCTATGGGTACAACAACACCCACAGAAGCGGCGGCAAGATAGCAAACCACCCATTCGTAGCAGTTTTTGCCCATTACCGCAATTCTTTTACCCTTGTAACCCAGCTCGATAAAGCGACGGCACAAGCCGTAAAATGTATCACGCAATTCGGTATAGCTTATTTTCCTGTATGTATTTTCGCCCTTTTTTATAATAAAAGCATCGTTTTTCGGAAAAAGTGTGGCGGAGTTGTCAATGATTTCACGAAAATTATTGAATCTTCTTTCGTTGTATAGTTTACTCATAGTTCCTCCTTTGAAAACGCAGTCAGTTAGTTAATCGAATTATATTATTTAGTTTTCAAAACTATGTGTATATTTTATCACAGAACTAAATTTTGTTCTATGTATGAAAAGTAAATTTTATAAAAATATATGAAAAACAAAAAATCTCCCCAATAAAACTTTCAAACGGGAAGTTTTATTGGAGAGAGTAAGGGGAGGAAACTTTTCCGAAAATCCCTCTCTTATATAATTTGTTCCGTATTTGACCTTAATTCATAAAATCAAACGGAGTATCAAGTGTTTTTATGATGTCAAACCAGCGGAGCATGTCTTGCTTTTTGTAGGTGGGGAAGCCTGTGATAAAGTGATTTGCGTATTCTTTGCCGTTTACACTGTATTTAATGACCAAAAGGCGCTGCTCGCTACGGATACCTTTGATGGTTCCGATTATTTTCGTGCAGTCGGCTTCCGCAGAATCATTTGCGCAAAATAGTTTTTCGCCTGTATCTCCGTCGGATATCGTCACCTTTACCTCTGTTTCGCCGTGGGTGTGATTGGAGATATACACCGGGTTATTCAATCCACAGCTGTCGGCGGGTGCAACAAAGCATAATACAGGCTGCTGTGCGCGTTTCAAATAATGAAACGCAATTTTTTTGTTGAAGTAGTAATCCACAATGGAATCGGATATCTGCGGCCAGCAATCAATCATATTCCACCACAAAAGACCGTGAAAATTATTGTGTGCACGGCAATGCTCCATGAAAAACTTTAATGCCTCTGCCTGATAGAGCTGTGAAAGCAGCGCAAATTCGTTCATGTCGCTCGGAACCTCGCCATACATGAGCTTCACGTGATTACGCATCATTTCATTTCGTCCGTTTGAAAGCTCCGTAAAGACATCTTCTGTGGAATGTACCGCCCAGAATATGTTGTCGAGGGGCCACACGGAATCCTCGGGAATGTACTTTCGGATGCCGGATGGTGCGGGACAACCATGGAATCCGCATTCACTTATAAAATTTGCCGTATTATTGGTGTAAAAACTGTCCCTGAACCAACGATTACCGCCCCAGAGATGTTGCTCCGGAACATTGAACTTATTGAAGCCCTCGGGAATCTCGGGAGAGGATTTTATCAGAACTCTGAACGGGTCATGTGATGCACATACGCTAGGCAATACGTCATAGGCTATGTGATTGCGGTAAGATAAGCGGGATGGAGCTTCATTTGCCTCGTTTTTGTAATCGATTTCGTTGTCACTGCACCATACCGCAACGCTGGGATGATTGCGCAGCTTTCTGATAACGGATGAAGCCTCTTCCTCTATTGCCTGCCTGAATTCTTCGGTTTTGGGATAATTGGTATTGCCCATTGCAAAATCCTGCCATACGAGAATTCCCGCCTCGTCGCACAGAGAGAAGAAGGAGTGATCCTCATAAACGTTTCCGCCCCAGCAACGCACCATATTGCATCCGCATTCGGTAAGAAGCTTGTGCGCTCTCTCAAGTCTTTCCGCGTCCCGCGAATGAAGCGCATCAAGAGGCACCCAGTTGGTTCCCTTTGCAAAAAACGGCTTGTTGTTTACAATAAATCTGAATTGCTGATCCCCGACGTCAAATCTTTGCTCCAGTGAGAGTGTACGCAGACCGATACGCTCCTTTTTTGTATCCAGCACCGTGTCGCCGCATATAAGCTCCATGGTGATGTCATACAAATTCTGCTCGCCGTAGCCGTACGGCCACCAAAGCTTTGCGTTACTTATTACCGCAGTATAATTCATACTGACAAAATGTGCTGGACGGATAAATTCAAAGCTGTGGTCACCGCATTTGCCGTGTATTCTGATTTTTAAGTTTTCAAGGGTGTCACGGTCGGTCGTAAATCTTACTGCATATCGTAATGTCACATTTTTGTCCTTGAGCGAGGAGCAGGCATAATAAGTCTCTGTTATTCTTGTGTTGGCAACGGCACATATCTCTACCGAGCGCCACAAGCCTGCGCTTACAATGCGAGGTGCGATATCCCATCCGAAGCAGTGCGGTGCTTTTCGGATATGGCATATCTCATTTCTGTGAGCCGTGCCCCACATGGCCATGGTGTGCTCTTTGTTTCTTACATAATTCATGGAAGAATGAATATGTACGACCAGTCTGTTTTCACCGTCAAGAGATATAATATCCGTCACATCAAACTCATGCTCAATGAACATATTCTTTGCCGAGCCGATGTGTTTGCCGTTCAGATATATGTCGGATATGGTGTCTATTCCGCTGAATTTCAAGACATATCTGTCGGAACGCAGGTCCTTTTCGACAAAAAATTCCTTTTCATAAACCCATTGATAGTACTCATATTTGCGATAGCGGTGAATATTGTCGGCATAGAACGGGTCATACTCGATCCCCGCCCGAAACAGATCAAGCTGTGTGTTGCCGGGGACAGAAGAGGACACAGACTCCCAATCCTTCAAAATCTCTTCTGAAAAAGCTTGGGGACATCCCGCCGATTCGGGTGCAAAATACAACCGCCATGTACCGTTAAGTGATTGATTCAACATTGCTTATACCTCTTTAACACTTTATTTTCATGTGCTTGGATATCTTTGCTTTCGGCTATAACGCTTTCAAATATTGCGTTTGTTTTGAAAACCTTACCGCCACACGTGGCTGATATGCGTTTTTTGACCACATACGGATTTTTGATATTACCATATATTCAACATATCATGTGCTTTTATTTTATCAGAAAAAAACTCGTTTGAGAATGGCTTTTTTACGGAAAAATATTGCTTTTATTTGGAATTGGTGATAAAATATCATAAAAGGCGGTGGTTTTTTGCATATTTTGAAAAAGGAAGACCTCTTCTCCGATGCATTGGTATGGGCTATCAAAAAAAGGTATATAGGGGATTATAAGGCTCATGGTCATGATTTTTTTGAAATAGAGTATGTAATAAAGGGACAGGGCATTTACGAGATAGACGGCAAATCGTATCATATAAAAGAGGGTATGCTGTTCTTTATGACCCCTGCCAACGTTCATGCCGTAAAGGGCGCCGACATGGAGCTTATAAACGTCATGTTCAAAACCGGCGGTGATATATTACCCTTCAATGTGGGAAGCTCCTGCATATCGGTTACCGAAATCCCCGCGCAGGACAGAACGTTGATTTATGAAATGCTTTTTGAGCTTGTGAAAATTCATCAGAATAATGCATACTACGGAAGATTGATACTTGAATGTGTTTTTCAAAAGCTGTCCTTGTTTGCCGATAAAAGCACCAAGCCCACCGAGCAATATATTTCCAAAGCCATAACCTTTATATTGGAAAACTTCAGAAAAGGAATTACCCTGGGAGATGTTGCGAGAAATCTCGGATTGTCAAAGGCTTACCTATCAGACTATTTTGTCAAACAAACGGGTATAAACTTCAAAGCATATCTGGATAACCTGCGTTTTGATTATGTCAGAATACTGCTCGAATTCACCGATGCTCCCGTGGGAGAGGTATATGCCGATGCGGGTTTTACGGATTACACCAACTTTTCGCGACGCTTCAAAAGCCGCTTCGGAATGTCACCGTTTGCATATAGAAAAAACAATACAAAGGAATAACCTCTGCGCCTTCAGATAAAGAAAATCGGACACATCACAGGAGAAAGCTCCTGAATGATGTGTCCGTTTTTATTGCACAAATGTGTTTTCAGCTATTTGTGTGCGGCATGCTCGCATACTTTATTTATGCAAAATGAATGTTTTATCCTGATTTTTAATCGTTTGTTTTACAGTTGCATTTTCCGAATGCGGTAAGGCTTACAAGTCCGGGGGTGATGCCTTTGGGTGCAGAAATTATTCTCAATCGTATTGCATAAGCGATAACAGGTTCAAATTGCCTGTAATCTATACACAGATCGTCCGTGTTATCTGAGGCATCCACAAGGGTTTTCCAGCTTGTGCATTTCGGATCGTCTGCATATTCAATAACATAGCATATGGGACCGGGAAATATACCGTTATCGGTGTCCATGCCGATATCTCGCCACATGAGACGCACGGAGTGTACAAAGTAAGATGTCGCGGTGCCCAGAATAAAGGTTATTTCGGGTGATTTGTCATCTTCTGCAGGCTGCCACCACGAAAGAACACTGTCATCACCGGCATAAATCGAATCTCTGCCGGGCGCATTGCTCGATGCGGTGGGGCGCTCCATAAAGGTGAGCGGCAAAAGCCCCGCAGAGTTGCCATTTTCGGGATTTTTAAGCACACCGGGTGCAAACTGAGGTGTTTCAGTCACCTCGGGGCAGTAAAGCTCACCGTTTTCATCTATGCCGATAGGATCCATTCCTATACGGCGCTCAAATTTATGATAGAAATTGAAAATACAGGTATAAAATATCCACAGAGTGTTATTGGGGCCGTCAACGATGCAACCGTGTCCCGCACCGCGCATTATCCCGTCAGGCTTTCGTGTGAGCGGGGTGTGTCTTTTCTGAGGAACAAAGCCGGAAAGAGGACCTTCGTCCGAATAAACAACGGCATTTGCATATTTTCCGTACTGAGTGCCGTTGGCACTGTACAGAAGATAATAGCGTGAGCCGATTTTTTTCATCCATTGACCCTCTATCCATCCCATACGGAGGTTTTGATTGTGCTCTCCCTTGGGCTGCCAGTAAATACTCGGGTCGTACTTGTTTATAACCACAGGTTCGGTAATGCATTCCCAGGGCTTGTCGGGGTTAAGCTCTACTCCCATTGTACATGCCATGTTCTCTACATCAAGATCACTCGGTATTAATTCGTGATAGTAAAAATAAAGTCTGTCTCCATCGGCAAGATAGCATCCGTCGGCAACCTTAAGTATGTTTCCGTTAACATCAGTAAGGTGACCGCACAATGTGAATGGCCCCAGCGGGCTGTCGGCAGAATATACCTCACTGATACTGTGACCGTTCAGATACCATTTACCTCTGAATTCCACAACCGCAGGACTGTATCTGAGGTTTGGCACGCCTATATCCACGTGCTTCCAGTGTACGAAATCTTCTGAAACATATGCCACCGCATAGCTTGGATACATTATCCATTTTCCGTCATGATATATAACACTTGGGTCTGATATGGAGCGAAAATCATTGCAGATAAGATCCGGTGTGAGAAGTGTGTCAAGCCATTTTCCGCTTTTGACATCCTCAACGGATAAAGGATTGCAATAAGTAAGCATATTAAATACTCCTGTTGTTATATAGATTTTTTTCGGCTTCATGAAGATGAAATGCCATTACTATGGCATTATACTATATACTGTACGAAAAGTCAAGTAAAAGCATGGGAAATTTTTGCCGTAAAAAGGACTCCCGAACCGAAGTTCAGGAGTCCTTTGAAAAGTCTTGAAAAGCCTTTATTTATGCTTATTTCGCCATAGCTTCCTGAATAGGGCGGTAACGAGGCGGTCATGCTAAGCCTCGGGGTTGTTACCTGCGCCGATAACAGAACCATCTGTCTGTTTGCCGTATCTTCATAAAAATTGGAAGATGTATTGATTTTTTGATGATAAAGTGATATAATGTAATTACCACAACAATAATTTTAAAATATAATGCCGATATTCTAACGAATATCTTTTTTGTGTTGCAATTTTATGCAATACACAACCACTTTGTGTTTTTGTTAAAAACGCAGGCTTATAATATGGTATGGTTGTGTATTCATATTTTAAGATTATTGTTGTGGTGACATGAAATCTAAAGCCTCGTTTTTATGCGTGGTACAGGTTTCTGTTGCCACGCATTTTTTATTGCGTGAGATTTGAGAAAGGGGTATAATTTAAATCTTACATCAATCAATTTATTAAAGAAAGGAATTTAAAAAATGAAAAAATTATTTGCATTGATTTTGACAATAATAGTATGTTTATCTTTTGCCGCTTGCGGAAATGTGGTTTCTACTTCAAAAGAGGAAATGTTGGAGCAGGCTGTTGAGTTGAATCGTGCAGAACTACTCGAAACTATGAATGCTAATGTAGCAAGAGCAAAAAAAGAGTATAATGACAAAATTGTTGAATTAAACGATATTCCTGTCTACTTTAAAGGTGAAAGTACTCTTGAAACACAATATCGTATATCTCTCAAACCCTCCGGATATACTACTCTATCATTAAGATTTGATTTACCAGAAAATGAGATGTTGGAAATTAATGACGGTGATCACATTTCTGTTGTTGGTATTTTAGAAGTTAAGAATTCAACTGACGCCACTTTAAAAAGTGCTTTTTTAATCGAATAAATTTAAAAGTACTATAAAAATAATCAAATAATAAAAACAAAATAAAAAGTCAGACTATTAACATAAACCATTTTAAAACATCGGTGTTAATAGTCTGACTTAAATTTTATCTGTTTTTCCAAAAGAGAAAAACATTTATAAAAGGTAAAAGACATATAAAACTCACGTCAACGAACAAAATAAAAAATCTCCCTTTAAAACTTTCAAATTAAAAGTTTTTGGGGAGGGGTACGGGGAGGACGTTTTTTCAAAAACGCCCTCCCCGATAATATCAAAACTATTCAATTACAATAAAATTATTTCGCCATAGCTTCCTGAACTGCAACGGCAACAGCAACGGTCATGCTAAGCCTCGGGGTTGTTACCAGCATCTGTGGTGCAAGGATAGCCATTGAAATGCGCTCCTAAACACACGATTTATGTGTGATTTGTTATTCGTTTTTCACTCTTGTGGACGAAATGTGGACGAGAATTTGCCCACGCTCATTATACCATATCTTGTACACGATGTCAAGCACTCGATTTCGCCTACTCTATTATACCATAAAACACAAGGCTTTTCCTATTACTAAACCACTGGGCACGATAAAACCGCAAGACACAAAGATTATTGTGTACAAGCCTCCGGGCGATATTTCTTACAACTCACCGAAAAATAATGTCCAAAATACATTTCGACCGTAGGGAGAAGTGTATTTTGAAGCTATAGCCACCAAGAGTGGGGGCGGTGTTTGTGGAGCGATAGCGACACAAGCAATAGCAAGGGGGTGAAACCACACATTTTCTGTTGTAAGCGAATTTAGCTTTATAAAAAAACAAACGGAAAAGAGTTTGAAATCATTCAACTTCATTTCCGTTTAATTTAATTATTTCTACTGTATTGTAATTTAGGCAAATTATTTCTTGCTATCATCATATCGTCAGATACACCAAAGGCACTCCGTTCGGAGTGCCTTTGGTAGTTTTTTGCATTCGATTTTTCTCAATACACTGTTCTGCTATTAATACTCAACTTCTGAGCCGTGCTCTTTAGCAAGTTCTTCTAATGCTTTGTTATATCCGTCAAGAAGTTCAACAGCTTCTTCAAGCTTTTGGCTTCCTGCATTTATTGTTGCTTCCTCCTGAGTTTCACAGCCTTCAGAGAGAGCTTCAAATCCTGTCTTGTAAGCTTCCATCACCTTAACATACTTATCCTTTATTGCTTTAACTTCTTCTGTTTCAGGGGTAATACCCTTGAGTTTTTCAAGCGAACCGTTTACAAGAGGAAGAAGTGTATCGTCAATACTTTTCTTGATAGCAGCATCGTCTTCAAGTGTTTCCCAAGTTCCAACCTCTGTCGTGATTTTTGTATAATTTTCAGTAACTTCTTTCATTTCAACATTTAAGAAGTTTTCCAAATCATCATAGACAGGATCACTGCAACCTGTTAAAAGCGTAAATGACATAACTACCATAAGTAAAAGTGCAAAAATCTTTTTCATAATAAAATCTTCCATTTATTTAGTTCCCTTATATGCCGGTGCGACAAAAGCCTTGAATTTGTCAACATTGTTTTTATTGTAATACTCATACGCATAGATGTCATCCTCGCTAAGCTCTCTTACGGGCTTGAAATCCTCGTAGTACGCCCAAATCTGTTCTCCGTTATATTTGTCTGTAACGGGAAGAGTATTACCAACCTTTGGTCCCGTTACCCAGATTCTGTCGCCATTAGTATAAGAGTGCTGAAGTATCATCCATTGATTATCCGAAGTGGGCAGGAAGTTTTTACCGTTTGTACCGCCCTTCCAGCCGCGAAGATTTTTTTCATCGGGGAGTACCGCCTGATAATATCCGATTTCATCAGCATTTACACTTCTTTGCGCAACTAAAATTGCTTCCTGAATGGTGCAGGTACCCTGCGGGTCAATGGCTGTATCGCTCTTGCCTTTGATAAGCCCGAGTGCATTCATAAACGCCATAGGCTCGTT
>SVQW01000020.1 GCA_015065085.1 Oscillospiraceae bacterium
ATTGATGTGTCACAGCATATACAGGAATTGGTTTAATTTATTCAATAAACAATGAGGCGATACAACGAGCAAAAAGCCCATTGTATCGCCATTCTTTATATCTTCCTTATGTTCATTTAACAGAAGCGACATACTTAAAAACGCAGCTTCTGATTCAAATTTGCTTGGCAGCGTAGATAGTATAGCACAAATATCCATGTATGTCAAACGAAAAACGGCTTCAATATTGAAGCCGTTTTTGATGCATACGTTATCATTGTATGGATACTGCGTGCTATACATTATCCCTATTTTCTGTCTTTTTTGTATTTTTGCGGATACATTTATCGCGTGATTTGCAAAACGGCGAATACAGACATTCATAGCTTTCGTTATCCGGCGATGTGCTTCTGAGTACTACGTTTTCACCCACCTCATAGCAATAACGCTCGGTTATACTTCGGCATCTGATGTTGTTGGTGTTGGGTTTATTCATACTTTCTCCTCTGATTTCAAATGGCGTTATAATTTTAGTATATGCGCTCTTTTGTGCGTAATGCACACAAAAAATATATTAATTTTGTGTAAACAAAATGAAATGTGTATTGAAAAATATTGGTGTTTGTGGTAGAATGATATGTAAAATTCACACACAGCGTAATTCGCGGTATAACGGGTCGGTCAAAAAGGTTGACTGTGTTTGCCGAACGGGCGCCGTGGTGGTAAAAACCCAAAAGGAGGACATTTAATATGTCAGTTATTTCTATGAAACAGCTTCTGGAGGCCGGCGTACACTTCGGTCACCAGACAAGAAGATGGAACCCCAAAATGGCAGAGTACATCTTCACCCAGAGAAACGGTATCTATATCATCGACCTTCAGAAAACCGTTAAAAAGGTTGAGGAAGCTTACATGTTCGTTCGCGACCTCGCTCTCGAAGGCGGCACCATTCTTTTCGTAGGTACCAAGAAGCAGGCTCAGGACGCTATCAAGGAAGAAGCAGAGCGCGCAGGTATGTACTTCGTTAACATGCGTTGGCCCGGCGGTATGCTCACCAACTTCAAGACCATCAAGAAGAGCATCGCTCGTCTCAACAATCTCCACAAGCTTGAAGAAGACGGCACCTTCGACATGCTTCCCAAGAAGGAAGTTACCGCTCTCAAGAAAGAGATGGAAACCCTTGAAAAGAACCTCGGCGGTATCAAGGAAATGCACGATCTTCCCTCTGCAGTATTTATAGTTGACCCCCGCAAGGAGGCTAACGCTGTTGCAGAAGCAAGAAAGCTCGGTATTCCCGTTGTTGCTATCGTAGATACCAACTGTGACCCCGATGAAGCTGATTATGTAATCCCCGGTAATGACGACGCTATCCGCGCTATCCGTCTTATCGCTTCCGCTATGGCTGATGCTGTTATCGAAGGCCACCAGGGCGAGCAGGGCGAAGCTGCTGAAGCTGAAGAAGCTCAGGAAGCAGCAGACGCTGAATAATCTTATTTCAGAAAGGAACTAACTAAAATGGCTATAACCGCTAAAGACGTAAACGATCTCAGACAAAGAACCGGTATCGGTATGATGGAGTGCAAAAAGGCACTTACCGAGGCTAACGGCGATCCCGAGGAAGCTATAAAGATCCTCCGCGAAAAGGGTCTGGCTGTTGCCGCTAAGAAGTCTTCCAGAATTGCTGCCGAGGGTGTTGTTGATATAGCTGTATCTGCTGACGGCAAGACCGCTGCAATCATCGAAGTTAACATCGAAACCGACTTTGCCGCAAAGAACGAAACCTTCCAGAAGTTCGTAGCAGACCTTCTTAACATTCTTCTTGCAAAGAAGCCCGCTACTCTTGATGAATTCCTCGCACTCGACTTCGACGGCAACATGAACGTTGAAGCTGCTGTTAAGGACAAGGTATTTACCATCGGTGAAAACATCAACATCAGAAGATTCCAGATCGTTGAAGGTAAGCTCAACCGCTACGTTCACGGCAAGGGTCAGATGGGTGTTATCGTTGTTTGCGACTGCGACGATGCTGTATTCGCAAGCGAAAAGTTCGCTGAAGTTTCCAAGAACGTTGCTCTCCAGATCTGCTCCATGTCTCCTCTCTACGTTGACAAGACAGATGTTCCCGCAAGCATCATCGAGGAAGAAAAGGCAGTTATCACCGCTACCATCAAGAACGATCCCAAGAATGCCAACAAGCCCGCTAACATCATCGAAAAGATGGTTGAGGGTAAGGCAGGCAAGTACTATGAGACCAACTGTCTCATGTGCCAGGACTACGTTAAGGGCGACGGCGTAACTGTTGCTAAGTATATCGAGTCCGAAAAGGCTGCTCTTGGCGGCGACCTCAAGGTTCTTTCCTTCATCAGATGGGAAAAGGGCGAAGGTCTTGAAAAGAAAGAAGAAGATTTCGCAGCAGAAATCGCAAAGCTTACCAACAAATAATATAAGCTTTTTATAATTAATTGTTGCAAAAAGCAAGGATAAATTCTTTATCCTTGCTTTTGTTTTTTGCAGGCAAAGTCCGACGGCTCCTTTTTTGAACACTTTTGGCATCGAATAAATCATTTTTGCCAAATATATTGACACATGGATAAAAAAGTGTTATACTATCTGTGTATAAATATGATATAATGAAAGGGTACCCTTTCATTTGAGCAGTATACTGCTCAACGCGGTTCCTTTTCACTGTCATTACATACGCATGTGTTTCTGATACAACCACCCACAAAAATCTTTAAAGGAGACAGAAAAATGAATGCAAAAAAACTTCTCAGCATCTTAGCTTTTGCACTTTTATTATGTACCCTGCTGACGGCGTTTGCACTGGCTGATTCAAAAATCATACGTTTTGACGGCGCACAGGGCTCAATCATGCCAACTGTCAAAGCAAGCGCATACCACGGCACAGTAAATACCGACAGCGGTCTTTTAAGAGTTGATATGGCTAACGAAAAACTCATAAAGGATGCAAACGCACGTGCCAATATCACCCTTTCCGAAGCAGACTACTTCACCCTTCTGCAATACCCCTACATAAAGATGAAGTACAGAACAAACTTCCCCAAAACATTGCAGTTCTACATGGATGCCGATGTCGGCGGATACCTTGTAACCGATAAGGGCGTAGGCAGTGATGACGCCTGGACAACCGTTAAGCTTTACTACCCGGTTCATGGCGACAAAAGTATCACAGTCGAGTCAAAGGTACAGACATATAAGGATGATACAAACACGTATCCCTACAACAGATATTCCTACACCAACTACGGCAAGCTGTCAACCTACACCTCCAGTCCCGATGCAAAAAACAACAAGGTTCCGGAATTCCCCTCTGAAAGCAGACCTACGCAGATTGAGTCTTTCTTCTTTATGCTCAGAAGTCTTAGTGATTCCGACCTTGCCGCTCTTGCTGAATCCGGCGAAGACCTTTATATGGAAATGGAGTATATAGCCTTCTTCGAAACCGAAGAAGAAATGAACGCTTACACCAGCGATACCTATAAGCTCATTTCATTAAACAATGACAGAAACGTAAACTTCGATTACACCAAGTCCTTGAAATCTTCAAGCGAAACGGGCAGCGGCCGCGAACCGGTTTCCATAACAGATGACGGAGTTTACCGCATCGACATGTATAAGAAAGACCTGAACGATGTGGCACAGCAGCCCAACGCAAACAGAAAAACTTACGAGGTTAGTTTTTCTCTCAAAGAAGACAGCTACTTCAATCTTTACGATTATCCTTATGCAAAGATAAAGTATAAGACCGACTGGACCTCCACCGCCCAGTACTATGCCGATCACTATCCCAACACCGCAAGCGGAGTCAGCGACAGAAACGGTTACTACCTGGGTAGCAACAGCAGCGGTGCGGGTAATCGTAGAAACACCGAGGTTACCGCAGAATTCCTTTACAAAACTACAGACAAATCTACTACTTCTGTAGCCTATACCGCAGCCGACGGTCTCAAGTGGACGGTGGGAACGAGCAGCGGAACAAAAAACGTTCTCCCCTACTACGCAAGCGAGACCGATTATGACCTTGCACAGATGAGAAGATTTTTCATCCAGTACAAGGGACTTAACACCAATCCCGAAGCTGGCGGAACGCCCACCGACAAGGACTATTACCTTGAACTGTACTACATCGCTTACTTCAAGGACGAGGCTGCCATGAAGGCGTTCGGCGCAGAGGAAACCGCGGCTGTTGAAGCGGCAAAGGCGGCTGTTGAAGCGCTTGAGCTTGACTACGTGGTTGAATCCGCTGATGATATTGAAGATATTATCACTGCAGACATCGAAGCCGCCTGCGGAGAAGATGTTAATGTTGAAGTTACCTTCGACGGCGAAAACGCAACCGCACACATTTCCAGCTTCTATGCCAACAGAGACTACACCGTCACCAAGTCCTACACCGTTACCGAGCTTATCCCCGCGGCTGACTTCGGCGTTACCGTTCTGGGTGCACAGGTTCGTGCTGACGCAAATGACGGCAAGGGTCAGGGTCTCAGATTCGGCTTCACCATTGACAACGCAGTAATTCCCGAGGGCTGTGCAGTAGTCGAATACGGTGCAGTTATCGGTAAGAACGGAAGCGAGCCTGTTCTGGGCAACACAGATGAGTATGCTGTTGTAAGCTCTGCAATCGAAGAATTCAAGTTTACTGCCAACGGCTCTGTAAACACTTATACCGCCGTTGTACACACCATTCCCTCAACGGAAATGGATACAGCTATCGTTGCACGTCCCTACGTAACTTACACACTCGGCGGAAGCACCTACACCACCTACGGCGAGGCTGTAACACGTTCCATCAATGCTGTTATCAACGCAGCAACGGCAGATTGGGACAAATAATAAAATAAAGCTTTTACCTTGACTCCTTATAAAATGAGTGTTTTCAGCAAACAAGCGCCCTTCACCACGGGGCGCTTGTTTGTTTTCATAGCGGGCATTGCTGCAACAACCGCCCCAAGACCCCGTGTAACACACGTTTTTCAAAAGCTTTAAAAACATATTGAAAAAAACTTATTTTTGTAGTATAATTGTACTGTACGTAGTATATTTATCGGATTTTCTCAACAAAAAAGTGTCAGGAGCAGTAAAATGAACTGCAATAACGAGTATGTTTTTGATATTCCCTCTTCCGTTGCGTCAGCGCTCAAGCGGCTTAATGAGCATGGCTTTGAGGCATACTGCGTTGGCGGATGTGTAAGGGACTATATAATGGGAGTAGTGCCGCACGATTTCGACATCACGACAAGCGCTCTGCCGAACGAGGTATGCCAATGCTTCAAGGACTGCCGTGTCATTGAGACAGGCATTCAGCACGGCACAGTCACGGTAGTTCTGGATGGCGAAATGCTGGAGATCACCACCTTCAGAACCGACGGAACCTATTCTGACGGACGGCATCCCGACAGTGTTTCGTTTACGCGCAGTCTGACGGACGACCTTTCACGCCGCGATTTTACGGTAAATGCCATGGCATATAACCCGGAGGTGGGGGTGGTTGACCCATTCGGCGGACGTGAGCACATAAAAGAAAAAATAATTTGCTGCGTTGGTGATGCGGGAACCCGTTTCAGCGAGGATGCGCTGAGAATCATGCGTGCACTGCGTTTTTCGGCTGTACTGGGTTTTGATATTGCCGAAAGCACCGCACATGCTATTTTCCGCAAAACACCCATGCTGGACAAAATCAGCACCGAGCGCATTTACGCTGAGCTGACAAAGCTTGTGTGCGGCAAAAATGCAGAAAAAATACTGCTGGATTTCAGCAGTGTAATATGCCGTATAATTCCGGAGCTTACAGATTGTGTGGGCTTTGAGCAAAAAACAAAATATCACAAGTATGATGTGTACACTCACATTATAAAGACATTGTCTTCCTGCGACAGCATACTGACGGTAAGGCTTGCCGCACTTCTTCACGATGTTGCCAAGCCCGATTGCTTCACAGTTGACAACAGAGGGGTGGGTCACTCCTTCGACCACCAGGAAAAAAGCGCCCGTGCAGCGAAAGCTATATTACGCCGTCTGCACTCCGATAACAAAACCATCGCGACGGTCACTGCGCTCATTCAGCGTCATGATGATCGCATGATTCCTGACAGAATATGGGTAAAACACCTTATTTCCGAGACATCCTTCGAGTTTGTGAAATTGCTTATGGAGTTAAAAAAGGGTGATATACTGGCACACTCAGACGGATATAACGACCCCGAGGTTACTTATAAAATACTGGATATAGTAAACTGTCTGGAAAAGGAAAATTGCTGTCTTTTTACCAAGGATTTAGCTGTGAGCGGAAAAGAGCTGAGCGAAATCGGTGTACCGAAAGGTAAAATAATGGGCGAAATTCTGAATAAGCTTCTGAATCTTGTTATCAACGAAAAGCTTGAAAACACTCCCGATGCATTACTGGAAAAAGCGAAAGAACTGATAAAATAACAAAAATAAGAGGAGCATGTGCTCCTCTTATTTTTGCATTTATTGTGATTTAATTATTCGCCCATAGCGGCAAGAATACCGTTTACACTGCGTTTTATGGCTTCGCCGTAGTAAATGTGCTCAACGCCGTCCATTTCGTAGATAATATAAGGTCTTACGGTGATTTCGGTATCAAGCTGACCCAGAGGAATTCTGGTGATAACGGTATCAAAGTAAGTGGTGTTATTTCTTCTTACGTTTACAGCCGCAGTGTGATAATCCGTATCACCAGTGTACAGCACGGGTTCATCACCTCTGCCGATAACCGCGCCCTGAGCAACAACTGTGTAAACATCCGCATCATAAGTGATTTCACTTCTGAAGCGCATTGCATGATCGGTGTATCTGGTTGCCTGTGTCTCATCCAGAGTATCTATACGGATGGACGCACCGGGATTATTGAAGGTAATGGGGGAATCAACATAAGAAATGCTAAGATTAACAGTTACAGATAAAGCTTCATCCGCGTACATATTGTCAATCAAAATATTTGCGGTTCCTGTGGT
Organism: Oscillospiraceae bacterium; assembly: GCA_015065085.1. Classification (NCBI taxonomy): domain Bacteria; kingdom Bacillati; phylum Bacillota; class Clostridia; order Eubacteriales; family Oscillospiraceae; species Oscillospiraceae bacterium. The sequence continues at coordinate 6,978 of SVQW01000020.1, forward strand.
ATCACCTTCGGTTGCATCCACATACACTGTTGCATATACACCGCTGTATGTTTCTTCAACAATTTTCTTAATGGTTTCGTCAAGCTTTTCAAAAGGTGCGGCAGGATGTACGGTGCATTCCAGAGTGCCTTCGTTAAGTGCGTCATACGCATCACTTACAGCCTTGGTCTCAGCAGCGCCGAAAGCGTCTCTTTCAGCCGCGGTCTTGAAGTATGCCACGTAAGCAATTTCCGCGTATAAATCCTCCGCGGTTGTTGAGCCTTTGAACTGGAAGAAGGGAGCGGCATCACCCAATTTAACCTCGGGAGCAGCGGCTGACATAGGAGCTAAGAATTCATTGGGATCACTACAAGCACCTGCACGAGAATTTGAGCCAATATCAAAGCTGAATACGGAATCACCGCCACCGGTGGTTCCAAGCCCCTTGTACAGATAATCCTTGTACTCTTCAAGTGTATACAGATAGAACTGAGTTATAGCATCCCACATAGTATTATACTTAACCTTAATATAAGGATAATCTGTGAGCATGTAACCGGCATAGGGAGCATTGAGTGAATATTCGGGCTGATAGTCGTTAGGAGCGCTCATACCTTCAATACGGTATGTACCGTCGTTATCAGCAGTAATAGTTACGTTTGCAGGAGAATTCATTTTGTGAGTGAAGCCTGATGCACCGTTGAGGACTATCTCAGAGGGGGCGCCGTATGCCACTGCATCTGCATGATTCTTGAAGAATGCAACATACTCAACCTCGGTAACGGCATCCTCATAGAAGTTTCTGTCACGGTACTTTTTGGAAGGCTCAATTCTTATGGAACGAACATACTTCTTATTGGAGGTGCGACCGTTGAAGTTGCCGTTGGCAGCCGCAACGGCAGGAGTGTCCACACCGATATAATTAACCAGCTTATGAGATTTATTCAAATCATAAAAACCACGCTCTACATCATAGTAAGCGGTGGGGGTGGTGCTTTCGGCATTCGCATCATCGGAGGTGTACAGATACAGCTGAGTACTGCCGTAGGGTGTTTTGAATGCTTCGGAATCATTAAGCTTATAGCTTACTGTCATATAGGGATACTCGCTTACATCAACTCCGCCCACAGCATCAATATAGAACTGAGAGCCGTAAACAGAGCCTGTCACACGGAGAACACCGTCTTCGGTCTCATAGTCGTAGGAAGATCTGATGGAATACTCGGTATTGCCGAAGCCGTCAAAACGGATTATCTTGCCGTCAAGACCGTGGTAGGCCTGCATTTCTGCACAGTTATCAAAGAATGCAATGTATTCCAATTCAAAGAAACGTCCGTTTTCACCGGTATTGTCACCATTCTTAGCGAGGATGAAGGTTTGTTTAACAACAGCATCCGAAAAAGTTCCGCTTGCAGCGGGGTTGCCTTGCGAATCAAGCTCCGACATCTTTGCCAGTGCCTGTGCTTCCTGAGGGGGATTTGCACCAAGATAAAGCTCTACCTCATGCCATTCGCCGTTATTGTAATTTTCAACACCGTCCAGAGGATAGAAGAAGTAACCGTTCTCTACCGGTATGTAGTACTGGAGAGCATTTTGCCAGTCGGTTCTGAACTTAACCTTGATATAAGGATAGCTGTCTGCGTAAAACTGCTTGTTGGGAACGTAGGTTGCCTTATACTGCTCACCGGCAATATCTGTATTTGCAGCCAGTGTCATTCTGTCAACTACAACAGTATTGTCACCGTCCTGAGAAGTTGTAACGGCAAAAACATCAGCATTGCTATATGTCGCGGTATAGCCTATGCCTATTTCGTCGAAGCTGATAATCTTTGCATCTGCCAGCGCAGTAACAACCAACATAAGACAAAGAACTGCAATAAAAAGGGAAATGCGCATAAGATTTTTTGCTTTCATTTTGTTTACTCCTTATTTATTTTTTGTATCAGAAAACATTTATAGTAACGTCCTATGGGCGTTATTATCATAATTCGTGTCATATCCTATGACACAGAGGGGCATACGTCCCTTTTATAGTTCTACATATTATATTATAATACATAAAAACGCCTATGTCAATACATGAAACAAAATTCAGTAAAAACAACAAAATATTGCTCATTATACAGTTGCATGTTTTACAATCTTTCACGTAATTTTCTGAAGAAGTCCTTCATCAGACGTACACACTCGTCTTCCATCATTCCGCCGTGCACGTATGGCTTAAAATTGTATCCCAGTGCGGTCATATCCGTAACACTGCCCATGGAGCCGGCTTTGGGGTCAGGTGCACCGTAATATACATTTTCGATACGCGAATTGATAATGGCGCCTGCGCACATGGGACAAGGCTCAAGAGTTACGTAAAGATCACAGCCCGAAAGACGCCAGCCGTCCAGCTTTTTGCAGGCGCGGTTTATGGCAATTATCTCAGCGTGCATAAGTGCATTTCGGGCGCTTTCACGCCGGTTATACCCGCGGGCAATCACCTTACCGTCCTTTACTATCACCGCTCCTACCGGAACCTCGCCCTTACCCGCGGCGATACGGGCATATTTAAGCGCTTCTTTCATGAAAACCGCCTCTCCCGCTCTCTCGGCAGGCGCGGCTTTTACGTAATCTTTCTTTTTGGGATCAATGTTCATATTTCATCTCCCGCATATATTCTGGGCACACGCTTATTTATACAGCAGTATATTTCGTATGTTATTGTACCGCATATATCCGCAACCTCATCGCAGGACGGACCGCCCTCGCCGAATATAATAACCTCGTCAAACAGATTTATGCCTTTGATATCGGTAATGTCGACCATAAACTGGTCCATACACACATTACCCGTAATATTAACCATATTTCCGTTTATGCACACTCTGCCTTTATTTGATAAGAGCCTTGGTACACCATCCGCATATCCCGCACACACGGTAGCAACCGTCATATCCCGCGGTGCGAAATATGTGCGGGAATATCCGATGCTCTCCCCTTTTTTTACATCAAAAATATTTGTCACACGGGATTTAAAAGTCATAACCTCACGCAGAGCCGCACCGCACTTTTCAAACTTTTCCTTTACGCAAAGTGACGGATACGAGCCGTACAGCACTATACCCGGGCGTACTCCGTCAAAATGAGCCTCAGGCATACAAAGCGACGCGGCAGAATTAGAGGTATGACGCATAATTTCCACTCCGTCAAACCTTTTTATTATATCATTATACCGGCTGAGCTGTAAATCGGTAAATGCCGTGTCACAGCCGTCGCTCTCGGCGTAATGGGTAAAAATACCGCATACGTCCAGCTCAGGCAAATTCATCAGCTCTTCGGGATGCTCGTCGGCGGTAAAACCAATTCTTCTCATACCCGTATCCAGCTTTATATGTATCTTAAGCTTTTTGCCCTGCGGAATATTTTCGCACAGCATATCTGCATACTGTCTGCTGTGTACCGTCTGAACAATATTGTTGTCAATAAGCTGTTGTGCAAGACACGCAAGAGTGGGAGAAAGTATAAGTATAGGCTTGGTTATTCCGTCATTTCGTAAACTCAGCGCCTCATCAAGGCATGCCACGCAGAACATATCCGCGCCCAGTCTGTCATAAAGCCCTGCAAGACGTGACGCTCCGTGCCCATATCCGTCTGCTTTTATAACAGGGAACATTTTTGTTCCGTCCGAAAGGCCGTTTTTTATCAGTTGGTAATTGTGCTTCGCGTTTTCAAGATCAATAATCGCCGCTGTACGGCTGAATGTGTAGTTCAATTATTCCACTTCCTGAGTTATAATTTCAATTTCCCTAATATTTATCACAAGGCTTTGTCCGTCATGGGTATAGCAAAGCTTTACGGGTTTTCCGTCGGCTCTGTTGAAGGTTATGTCAAATGCTCCGTCAATGTATTCAAAGGTTTCACTTACCTGCTTTTGTTCCGCCACGCCCTGTGTGTTGGAAGGTGTGGCAGTATAGGTAAGAGTGGCGGCATAGCTGTACAGCTTGCCGAAAACAGCAAGTGTCTCCGCCATTTCGGGTGTCACCTGCCATTCCAGCCCGTCATCCGGTCTTGAAGCAGTAACGGTATCTCCCGAAAAACTGAACTGCACACCCTCAAGCCCCTCGCCCGAGGTGAAAAGTATTTTGTTATTATTTTCGCCGTAATATGTAAACACCGCGCTTCCGCTTACACCCGACAGCTCATAGTCTATGGTGCTGACAGTGGGAGCACTGAACCATGCCGCGACATCATCCGTCATATCTCCACAGGAAGTAAATACAGATATGCACAATACGGCAAGCAGTAATAAAAGTATTTTTTTCATGCTGTCCTCCGAAATAGTATTTAATATAAATTATGCCGTACTTTGCTGTTTATGACTTTTGCGGCAAATTCGGGTATATCATCGGGACTTACGCCGTATTCAGAGAATACTTCCTTTGCCATGTCGCCCGCCGCGCCGTGAATATACGCACCGCACACAGCACTGTCAAAAATGTCTCTGCCCTGTGCAACAAGGGAGGCTATAATGCCCGCAAGCACATCCCCCATTCCGCCCTTTGCCAGTGACGGACCGCCCGTTGTATTGAAAACCATTCTGCCGTCGGGTGAGGCAATAACGGTAGCATTTCCCTTAAGAACCACGGTGACGCCATACCGTTCGGCAAATTCAGCTGCCAATGATGTACGGTTATTCTGAACATACTCCACCGTGCATCCGCAAAGCCGAGCCATCTCTCCGGGATGGGGAGTTATGACAGCAGGGACTGCAAGCTGTTCAAGAAGATTTAGATTTTCTGAAATTATATTAAGTGCGTCCGCATCAATGACAAGCGGAACACGTGCATTTTTCATAACATGCGTCACCGCCCGCACAGTGCCCTCGCTTATTCCCAGACCGCATCCGATAAGAATCGCCGAGGACTTGGGATAGCTCGTCACAGTATCCAGTGCTTCGTCCGTGTAATAACCGTATTCATCGGTATCAAGAGGAAGAAAAACGGGGAAATTCATTTTGCTCTGCAATATCCTTATCACCGATTCCTTCGCCGCGCATACCTCCAGACCGACACCGCAACGCAATGCACTCTGAGCGGCAAGACATGCCGCACCCGTCATGGTATCGCATCCGCACAGCATCACAAGTGTGCCGTAGGTGCCCTTGTTGCTGTCGGCTTCGCGGGGGTAAAAAACCTTATTCACGATATCATCGTCCGCGCAGAACATCACAAAATGTTCGTTTCCGAGAGTTTCCGGCGGTATTCCTATATCCTCCACAAACACATCTCCGCAGTACTCCATGGCAGGATGGGAAACATGAGCCGCTTTTTTCATCACAAAGGTAGAGGTTATATCTGCCTTTATGCAAACGGGCTGTCCGTTTTCAATATGAAAAGAGGCATCATCCGCAAATATTCCCGACGGAATATCCACACTGAAAACAAATGCTGCACTTGAATTTACCGCCTCAATAAGCTCATCATACGGCTCACCGGGTGCGCGTGAAAGCCCTGTGCCGAACATTGCATCCACAATAAAGGAGGAATGTGAAATGGTTTCAAGAGCCGTATCGGGCTCCTCCTCGGCATAAATAATATCAATACCCATATCGGTACACAGCGAAAAGTAGTAAAGCGCATCGCTGCCTGCAGGTCTGTCCGCGGCAACAATACGTACATTCACACCGCTTTCAAACAGAAGAATGGCAAGAGCATAGCCGTCTCCGCCGTTATTTCCCACTCCGCACACAATGCTGACAGCTCCGAGGGAAAACATGTACTTGTCCCGACAGGCCTCAATACGGCTGAAAAGGCACTCCGCCGCATTCTGCATAAGCTCGCGGGAATCGATACCGCAGTTTCGGTCAATTCTTTTTACCTGTGCAGAGGTACAAAGCTCTGTCATAAAATACCGCCTTTCAATTAAAAACTGAGTTTTATCGAGCAGGAGGCTTCCTTGCCTGTATTAAGCTCGGCATAGTTTACGAACAGCACATTGTTGTACACGAAAAATACATCGTCGATAAAGACCTCATTGCCCACGATTTCACTGAGCTTATAGTATTTTCCGTTTTCGGAATTGAATATAACATACTCAATCTGACGGTAAGGGTCGGATTTAAGTGCCGTTTCAAACACGCAGTAGGTGCCGTCGGCCGACACGCACACAAGCTCGTTTTTACCTGTAAAGCTGTCGCCGTGAAGCCCCGAATCATAGCGGATTCCCGTAAAAATATCCATATAACGGCCACTTGGCACCTGATTGTAGGAATCGGTCATTATATCATGCACATTATCGTAAAACTGCAGATATTTACCGCTTATAAGTCTGTTGTAGCACTGAGTAAGTCCCTCGGCAGGGCTGTCCTCTTCTTCCTTAAGCACCTCGGAAATGAACGGCATAATGTCATTTGTTGCGACAAGCAGTGTACATTCGCCCGTAGCGCCGTCAGCTATCGCATATTTGGTGGAAATTGCAGACTTAAGACGCAAAAGAGCATATCTCTCGTTATACCAGGCAACAAACTCCACACTGTCAAAGTCTTCGTTTATCTCAACCTCTTTTATGCTTATTATCTCGTTGGTGGTACGGTCCTTGCGCTGATGAATTGTAACGTTTTTTCCGTCGCATTCCAGAATGAACTCTCCGCCGGTACACACGCCCTCAACATTCGCGCTGCTTTTGCCAAGGAGCGGTATAACAGTGCGGGTTTCGGTATTTACAAGATACTTTTCCTCTCCCGTTTTACCGTAGATAAAGGAGCTGTCAAGGTTATAGTAAGGCAACGCATTGCCCGACATGGGAATAAGATTTGAACTGTCCACATATGCCGTCACCGTTTCGGTTTCAAGTCCTTGTGCACCGTCATATTGTGAAATATCGAAAATTCCTATCTCCAGCTCGCGGTAAGTGCCCATATTGGGAATAAAGCGCATGGCGCTTGTGCCGTCCTTGTTAATAAGCACTCCGTCGTGCCATGTATACGGTTCAAAGGTCGCCGTAATGGTATATTTCACAGCACTGACCCGTGTGAAAACATAAGCAAAAACCGCCCCCAGCACCACTATGACAACCGCCAGGGCAATAAGTATAAGCTTTTGGATTTTAGTCATGGCAATATCTCCCTAAATGCATTTATTCATTTTAATTATAGTACAGAATTATTAATATTTCAAGTATTAACACAAATACTCTTGACTTGAACGGTATGTAATGATAAAATATACCAAAATAAAACACTGCGAGTAACATTATGAAAAGATATATTCTGCTGATTATTTCCGTGATGGTTGTTATCACCGCCTGCACACGCACCGCTCCGCCTGCGGAAAACGAAATTTCCCGGGACGAAACACCCGTTGTGCCCGCTTTTGCGGTTACGGATGAACATTCCTCGGAAATGCAAGATACTCCCGACCCTGTTGTGCAGGACGTACCCGATGCGCCTCAGGTAAAAACCGATTCTCCCGTCATCAGTGAATACCACAACACCGAGCCTGACCTTATCTCCATCGGCGGGAGCTGTGAAAACAACTCCGAAATAATTCTGAAAAGCGATGAAGAGACTGTAAAAATCAAGTCCAACGGCGAGCATTTCCTTGCCCAGATAAGAATCCCTTCGGATGAAGAAAATACCGATTATACCATAGAAATAACCGCATGCACCGACGGAAAAGCTCCCGCCGACACGGTAACCCTCACCGCAAGATACCTGTCCGAGCACTATGTTTACGATGATGACTGGCATATTCTTCTGTCTGATACCTCCCGAGGATTTGCACGGCTGAGCTTTGCGGATTTTGAGGGCACAAATCTTATGAGTGAAAAACAGCTTGAGCTTTTCAAAAAACGCATAAATGATAAGACCGCACTGCTGGCTGAAGAGGTTCCGGGCTGCAAGTTGGTTTACATGATTGTTCCCAACCCACTCACCATCTACGCCGAGGAAGCCCCCAAATGTCTCATAAAAGCAAAAGGGCTGACCAAAATGGACCAGGTGCTTGAAGCAATTTCACAAACAGATGCCTACGCTCTTGATTTGCGTCCCGTACTGCGTGAGCACCGTAATGACGAATTACAGCCTTATCTCCACACCGACTCACACTGGTCGGAATACGGCTCATACCTCGGGCTGAGCGTTTTGTGCGACTTTGTTTCCCGCGACTTTCCCGAGGCGGCAATACGGCCGGTTGAGCAGTACGGCTTTGAAAACAGACTTGTGAAGGGCGGAGATGTGGTTTACTATCTTGGCATGGATAACACAAAGCATCTCCAGCAGGCGCCTTTCTTCAACCCCGAATTCGAGCTTCCCGTCACCGCAGAAAAATATCTTGACGACAGCACTCTGCAAATGGATTTCAACAGGACAAGCTCCCGTATAACAATTTCAACGGGCAATCAAAGCCTCCCCGATTGTGTTGTGTTCAGGGATTCCTACGGTGTGGCGCTTTATGAGATTCTGCCGGATCGCTTTAACAACACCTCTTACTACTACACCTGGGGCTACAATTTCGATATGAATTACATCAAAAACGCAAGCCCCGATTACGTAATTTACATAATTGCCGAGCGCAATCTGGACAGTATAATCAAATAAAAAAATTTACGTTTTGTTATTGTAAATTTCTGCATTATGTATTATAATATAGTAAATAAAGATCATACCGTAACGAGAGGGGAATGAATATGTTGGATTTTCTTTTTGAAGTGCTCAAGCTTTGTGCACTGGTAATGTGCCTTATGGCTTTGCGTGCCGCATCGCTGGATCAATTCATAATACATCGCATATTCAAAACCCGCGGCAGAGACTATTTCAGAAACAATCAACGCAGAAACAAGCTTGAAAATTACATCTATCTGGGTTTTAAAAATGTTATTCCCATGTGGTTGTATCTTTTCAACCTGTGCTTCACGGCGATAGGCTGTGCGGTGGTGCTGTTCATGTTTATAGGCTTTGCTTTCGGTGCCGCGTGGCTGATAAAATTCGCACTGTGGCTGTTTATGTACCTTGCCATCATTTCACTTATCGCCAACCTTCTGTATAACCTTGTACCCAAAAAGCTGGTTCGCAAGTGGAACAGCGTGGGACTTTATTCCTGTGCACTTGTCACATTACCGATTACCGCAATAGTTTGGAGTATATGCTTCTGAAAATAAAGAAAGGCAACAATATGAAAAAATTCCTGTCCAAAAACTTCATGCTCACCAATGACGTAGCCAAAAAGCTTTATCATGACTACGCAAAAGAAATGCCGATTATCGACTATCACTGTCACATCAGTCCCAAGGAAATAGCTGAAAACAAGCAGTACAAAAATATAACCGAAATATGGCTGGGCGGCGACCATTACAAATGGCGCGCCATCCGTTCCAACGGATACCCCGAGGAAATGATAACAGGCAATGACTGCGACCCTTACGAAAAGTTCAAGGCATTTGCCGCCACCATGCCCAAGCTCATAGGCAACCCCATGTATCACTGGAGCCATCTGGAGCTTAAAAGATACTTCGGCTACACAGGTGTTCTCAACGAAAAAACCTGCGACGAGGTTTGGGAGCTGTGCAACGAAAAGCTGGCTCAGCCCTCCATGCGCGCTCAGGAAATAATCAGACGCTCCAATGTAAAACTCATCTGCACAACCGACGACCCCTGCGATACACTGGAATGGCATGAAAAAATTTCTCTCGATGCGAACTTTTCCACAAAGGTTCTGCCCGCCTTCCGTCCCGACAAGGGGGTTAATATAGAAAAGGCTGATTTCGCCGACTATATACAGCGCTTGTCCGATGTCAGCGGTGTGAAAATAAATACATTCTGCGACCTGCTTCTGGCGTTCAAGCTTCGTCTCGACCACTTTGACCACTTCGGATGCAAGGCGGCTGACCACGGTCTTGATGACCTTCTCCCCTTCAACAAGGACTACACCACCGACGAGCTTGACGAAATCCTCAAAAAGGCATGCGACAAACAGCCTCTGACCGACGAACAAATCGCAAAGTACAAAACCGCTCTGCTTATCTTCTTCGCAGGCGAATACAACGAAAGAAACTGGGTAATGCAGATTCATTTCGGCGTTTCCCGTAACAATAACACCGCAATGTTCGAGCGTCTCGGTCCCGACACCGGCTTTGATTCCATCAACGGTGCAATTTCCACAAAACAGCTTATTCTCATGCTCAATGAAATGCTGTCCCGAAACGCTCTGCCCAAAACCATCCTCTACTCCATCAACCCCATTGAAAATGCCGCTATCGGCACTATAATCGGATGCTTCCAGGGCCCCGAAGCCGCAGGCAAGCTCCAGCAGGGCAGTGCATGGTGGTTCAATGACAATAATACAGGCATGCGCGACCAAATGACCTCTCTGGCAAATCTGGGTGTACTGGGCAACTTTGTAGGTATGCTCACCGACTCCCGGAGCTTCCTTTCCTACACCCGTCACGAATACTTCCGTCGCATCCTGTGCGATATGATAGGCACATGGGTCGAAAAGGGCGAATACCCCTGCGACTACGCTACACTCGAGAAAATTGTCAAGGATATCTCCTTCAACAACACCAACAACTTCTTCGGCTTCGGCGTACGCATATAATACAGTAATTTACAGGGCGGATGTTATCATCCGCCCGCAGTTTCTTTAAGATAGATTGGATAACAAAGTGTCTCGCGATTTTTCGACTTGCCAAACCGAGAAAAACCGATGAAAGACAAGGTGCTGCGCACGCTAATCCGCACAGCTGCAACGCGGGAATTAAAAGTTTATCTTCCTGCGAGGTACTTTCGCGTATTATGTGTCACATTGTGACCGCAGTATTTCGCGATTTTTCGATGGTTTTAAATGAGGTAAAAAATGTTAGATGTAACACTACTCGGCACCGGTGGCACCATGCCCACCAAAAACCGCCGTCTGTCATCTGCTTATTTCAGACTTGCGGGCAAAGGGCTTCTCATGGATTGCGGCGAGGGTACGCAGGTCTCACTGCGCGAATGCGGCTATACCTTCAAGCCCTGCGGTATAATCTGCTTCACCCACTTTCACGCCGACCATATAAGCGGTCTGCCCGGCTTTCTGCTGTCTATGGGCAATGAGGGCAGAACAGAACCGCTCAATATAATAGGACCTCACGGTGTTGAAGAGGTTGTTAACTCTCTGCGCATTATCGCACCGGAATTGCCATTTGAAATAAAATTCACCGAGCTTACTGAAAATGTACAATATATCTCCCTGAACGGCTACAACATCACCGCTTTCAGAGTGAAGCACAATATCACCTGCTACGGTTACCGCATCGATATCCCACGCGCGGGTAAGTTCGACCCGCAAAAAGCACAAATGAACAACGTTCCGGTAGAAGTATGGAGCACACTGCAAAAACAGGAAACCGCACAGCTCAACGGTGTCACATACACCCGCGATATGGTTATGGGCGCGCCCAGACAAGGAATCGCCGTCACATATTGCACCGACACCCGCCCCTGCCAAAACCTTGAACAGCAGGCTACCTTCGCCGACCTTTTCATATGCGAGGGCATGTACGCCGAGGACGAGAAACTGGAAAAGGCGGTAAAGTCAATGCACATGACCTTCCGCGAGGCATGCGGCATTGCCGATATGGCACAGGCAAAACGGCTGTGGCTGACCCATTACAGCCCCTCTCTTGCCGAACCGCAGGAATACTCCGACTTTGCCGACAGCCTTTTTAATGGCGCAGTCGTGGGCTTTGACGGTCTGACCGAAACAATCAATTTCCCGGAATAAAAAATATATCATTTACGTCATCCCCTTGACAAAATGTCAGAGGGATGACTTTTTTATTTGACATAATACGGAAAATATATAACACGTGCGTTTATCGTACGTTATGATATATAGTGAGACCCTGAATGCCTTACATCAACAAGTATATTGACTTCGGGCACATTATATGTTAGACTATGTTGTCAGATAATGTAAGTATGAAGAAAGAGTACTCTTTCTTCTGTGTGAGCTTAGCTCACACACCCGATTTTCGATGTGAACATCTCACCACAGATGATTGCATATATATTTAAACGTGTTTCTGATACAAACACTTTTCAAAAATCCTTAAGGAGGACACAATGAAAGCAAAGAAACTCTTAAGCATCTTACTCTTTTCCCTTTTGGCATGTGTGATGCTGGCTGTTTATGCTTCTGCGGAAGTAGATACATACTACTTTGCAGGCGACTATCTCTATTACAACAGATACAGTGCCATCGAGAACACCAAAAACCCAGTATCAACAGTAGCAGGTGCATTGCACATTGACCCCTACACAACTGCTCCGGCTAGTGGAACCGCCCGCTTCAGATTTTTTCCTAATGGCGATACCACGACTCTTGCCAGAGCCGACTATCCCTATATGACTATTAACTTTATAAACACCCACCCTTACGATTTGCAATTCTGGCCCTTTACACAGAAGAATTCAGGTGTTAACACCGCTTACGGTACAAAATTGCATAGCCGTGATACAAAATGGGGTAACTGTGACCAAACTTCTAATGGTGTATGGAGAACTGCAAAGATCTCGTTCAACATAGCCGAGGCAGTAGTTGGTGGCGCAGATACTGTCGGTGCTTATATAACAAAAACTCCCGATAGCATTGTGGGCACTTCCGAGAGAGATTGGCTTGTAAAACTGAATGATCTCACACCTCCTGCTTACTATCAGGACTTAGCAATCCAAATGAGAGAGGGAACACCTAAAGACACCCACTACTCCGAGTACAAGTATGTTGCAATTCATAGCAAAAAAGCCGATATGTACGGCAGTGACGGTATGGACGCTATGCTTGACGTTGTAGCTTTCGGTGACGAAGTTATTACCTACTACATCGCTCCCACAGCAACCGAAAACGACTTCAAGGCTTATATCAAATCCGCCATCGAAACCAAATTCGACGGTGCTGTTGTTACCGTTGGTAACCAGCTCAGCGACAAAACCTTTGTTACAAACGCAGCCAAGGAATACACCTACCTGGTTACCGTTGAATACGAAGGCGTTAAGGCATATGATGGTTTTAACATCAAAGTGGTTCCAATGCCCACCTTTGACGCACTCGACACTCTTGGTGCACAGATAAGAACTTCCGCTGATTCTTTTGACCTGAGATTCGGCTTCACCATCGATACTGCCGCTATTCCCGCTGTTTGCACACTGGTTGAATACGGCGCAGTTATCGGTAAGGAAGGCAGCACTCCCGTTCTCGGCAACGAAAACGAATATGCTGTTGTACGCTCCACCAAGGAAGGCTTCAAAGTCAAAGAAACCGTAGGAACCGTTAACACTTACACCGCTGTTGTTGACAACATCCCCGACGGAACAGGTGAAGTAGTTAACCAGCGCGGTACAGCTCTCGTTGCAAGACCTTACCTAACCTACAAGGTGAACGGCGAAAACTACACCGTTTACGGTGATTCCGTAACCCGTAGCTACAACGATGTATTAAGCCTTGCAAACGGCGAATGGAGCAATAATTAACGCGTTTTTCTCCTTATAAAATTACATAAATGCTTTCAACAAACAAGCACCCTCACCACAGGGTGCTTGTTTGTTTTTGGTGTAAAAGCCTTTCCCTCAAGGGGAAGGCTTTTCATTTCTTTGTCATTCTGAGCGAACGCAGTAAGTCGGAGAATCTTTCAATATTCTTTCGTTTAAACAGCTTACGGTTTAAAGATGTTTCGACTGCTTGCTTCGCACTCCGCTCAACATGACAGCAGAGGTTCACATCGCAGGGCAGCTATACTTCAATATCCCGCGTTGTTTGTCACGCGCTCTCCTCGGCCCTCCCGGTGGTAGCCTATCGCCCTACGGTTTTCTATATATAAGCCCTGCAAAAGCAAATCGGCAGGAATAATCCTGCCGATTTGCCCCAAAAATTATATAAGGAAAGGAAACGAAAACCTAGTGATAATCAAAATACAATAATCTTATATCTGCACTGTGGTGGAGCGCCGATACTAATTATTTGCCCCAGGCGGATTCGTTTACAGCCGCCATTGATTTGGTAACGGGATCAAAGTAGAAATACTTGTAGGTGATGCCGTTATCAGCGGTGTAACGGATATAGCCGCGTGCAACGATTTCAGCCGTATCGTCGGGGATATTGTAAACAACTGCGGTGTACAGAGCGTTTGTGGTGTTATACGCACTGTCAAAAATCTTAGCCGCCTTAACATCAAGTGCCTCAGCAGCCTTCATATTAGCGTGGGTAAGCTCATTTGCTTCAAGACCTGCCGCAGCAAGGTCAGCCTTTGCTACAACAAGTGTACCTGCGTAAAGCTTATCGTCTTCGGAGACGAACTGAACATCGTCAAGATTGAAGTTGCCGTTGGTAGCAATTCTTGTACCGAATCTAAGACCCTTTTCACCGGTAGTTCTCACCTGAGCGCCCAGCATTTCGCCGTCGATGGTCTTTCCGCCAACGAGTTGAATGGAAATGCTGTCGAGGTAAACTTCGCTTATACCGCTGACACGGAACTTCATATTGGTCAATTTACCATTTGCTTCGGCAAGGTTCTTGGTAAAGCTGTTTCCTATTCTGAAAGCATTAGCATCGATTACAAGGTCACACCACTCACTTTTGCCAAACGCTTCTTTAACATCAGCCCATTTCTGATTACCGATAGCTGTATTGTTTTCAGCCTGAGAGTCGGTAAGTGTCATAGCATAACCGGACGAACTAAAATTAGGATTGTTATTGATATATATGTAAGACGGAACACCATTTCCTGCAATTCTCAATGTTACTGACTCAACATCTTCCGCATCCACGTTCATAGCAGTCAAATCAACAACAAAACCTAAGTTTTTGCCGTTGCCCGACACTGCACTGAATTCCTGAACAGTTCCGCTATATCCTGCAGGTGCCTTAATATTTTCATAGCCGGTTGGGTAATTCACATAGTTATACTGAGAGTACGCACTTGCTCTGTCATCTTCACCAACGTAAGGGAACTTTTTAATATTAGATGCCAGTGCAGTTGTACCATCACCGCTTACAACAGATACAGGATAGTATTCAACTTCGATACTATCTATGTAGAGAGTGGACGCATTGGTAAACATAAAGTTGATTTTATCGAGCATCCCGTCAGCATCTTTAAGCTCTGCATTGTTAACAAAGCCATTGGAAAATCTCCAGCCGTAGTCACTGCCAAGAGTAAAATTAATCCACTTATCTGTGCCGAAATTATTTTCCAAAGGATATGCCGTTCTCCAACCGCTTGTAGGAGCGGGAGTATATAACTGTATTTTACCACCGCTTGTAACATCGTGAACAGGATAGATATTCATGGTGATAGATTTTACGTTAGCAACAGGGATGTTTGCCACAGAGAAATCAAGGGTGAAACCAAGACTTCCGTCATACAGTTCTACCATATACACACTGCCATCGTAGCCTTCAGGAACATTTTTAGCCTGTGCCTGTGCTTCGGTATACTGTGTGATAGTTCCGAGGCCCCATGCGCCATAGCCCTCAGGCTTTTCACTGTCGCAAACTATTGCGAACGCACCGCCGTCCTCATCTTCGATACCGCCGATAGAGATGCAGTCATAAACAGAGGTTGCCGCATAAGCGGAAACACACAGAATAACCGCAACAAGTATCAGCGAAAGGATTTTTTTGAGTTTCATACTTTTTTCCTTTCTTATTTGAAAAATTGTAAAAATTGTAGAAGCTTGTATCAGAAGCTCTTCCGCTTATAATTATATACCCAATGCGGTTTTTCCTCTATAACACACTTTTCACAAAATGTGACGTATTTTTCATATTATTCTGTTATGCCGAATACTTGGCGCAACAGGTGCATATTCTTTGTAATTTTGCCCTGCGGACAAAGCTGTTAAAATTGTGAATTTTAGTCCTTGACAAAATGTGTTTTTCCCTGTATAATATACGCATATATATTTAAAATCCCTTGCTATAGCCGAAAAGAGCCGAACTAATGCCGCCGAGAAAATTTCTTTCCGGCATAAATACATCTTTGTCGCTCGGAATACGTAAAGTATTCCCACGCTTCGCAGATGCATTTCTGCTCGAAAATTATCTTTCCTCGGTTCGAGGG
>SVQW01000021.1 GCA_015065085.1 Oscillospiraceae bacterium
ATATTGTTATCCTCCTTTTTCTTTTGTGTCTTTATATTACCACAACTTTTTATGCTTTTCTGTGATATTATCACATAATATACATATAACCCCGTAACAAAATAAGACACGCCTTAAACAAAGAAAAAGGGATTTTAATTTTTGGTAAAAATATTCTGCGAGAATCAAAAAATGTTCTGGTAGAATTGTTATCTAAAGGCGAAATTGATAGAATTGGCGAAATCAAGTGATGCTAAAATGATGATGTAGCAGACGGAACGCTTGCAAACGGATGCGACCGTATGCGAAATTGATGCTCATTTCGGGCATGATTATTTGAGTCTCAAGACCATGCGCCGTCATCAGAAATATAATCTAAAATTACTAAAATTTGCTATTGATGCTCAAAAAAGTGAAGATTGCCGCTCTCGAATTTTGACAATAAAAAATGGCTCAAACCCAGTGTTTGAGCCAAATATATTGGCAGGGGTAGAAGGACTCGAACCCTCAAGAACGGTTTTGGAGACCGGCATGTTACCATTACATCATACCCCTAAATATAAAGCTGTCATAAGGAAAAGTGGGCCTTCAGGGACTCGAACCCCGGACCGACCGGTTATGAGCCGGTTGCTCTAACCAACTGAGCTAAAGGCCCTCGTTTTGACAGCTTTTATATTATAGCAAAAAAACTTTTGTTTGTCAATAGGTTTTGGGAAAAAATATTAAAAAATATTTATCAAAAAATGTTTGAAATCTATTGACAAAACAAAAAAAATATGCTATAATATCAAACGTTCGGTAAGCGTACCGAATATGCGCTCGTAGCTCAGCTGGATAGAGTGACTGGCTACGAACCAGTAGGTCAGGGGTTCGAGTCCCTTCGGGCGCGCCACTTAAGCCAAGTCGTAAGACTTGGCTTTTTTGTTACACAGAGCGATGATTTCATACCTATAAATATAATGTCATATTTGATTTTATGTACAAAGGAGAAGAAATATGAAAAAGCTCGCAAAAACGATTATTTATATGCTTTTTACGTCATCATATATATTCTTTTTCAGTTTGGGAGCAAAATGTCTGCTTAGCCTTTTGGGATATTCTTTTGCAATTTCTCTGGACGGAAAGTCGGTGATATCACTATACCCCAGATTTATTCCGTTTTGTATGGTTTTAGGATTTTTGACCTTGTCAGCAATAGGTTTTATTGGTTTCATGAATCTAAAATATTCAGAAAATCTTGAATACACCAATCGGGTATGGAGTATTCAATGGGGGTGCGTATTTATTCTTACTCTTCCTATGATAAAGCTTTGGGAAATTGTGTTCGGCTTTCTGCAAAGAGTGTTTTAAAAACATATTTTAAACAAAAATACAGCAACAAAAAACGACAGGAAATATCCTGTCGTTTTTTTACGGAAAGAGAGGGATTCGAACCCTCGGAACGGTATTAGCGTTCACACGATTTCCAGTCGTGCGCCTTAGACCAGCTCAGCCATCTTTCCATGTGATGAGATGTGTCCAATCAAAACACTATTTGCAGTGCTCTTTCAAGCACGTTGATTATTATATCACACTTTTCCCAAAAAAGCAATAGTTTTTTAAAAAAAATATTTTTTATTTTTTACGGGCGCTGCATGCGCCCGTAAAAGCTTATAATCATTTCGCAAATTTGCAGTGCTCCATCATACCGCAAGCCGAACATTTTTCACTGCAGGCGGGTGTGACCTTGCCATCGAGGGCATTTTTATATTCTCTTTTAAAGAACTCATCCGTCACACCGATATCTATCATACTCCAAGGAAGTACTTCATTTTCTCCATATTCGCGCTGTGCGTAAAAGGACATAGAAAGCCCCGCGTCAGCGACAGCCTTTTCCCATACATCATATGAGAAAAATTCATCCCACGCACTGAAAATCTGACCGTTTTTATAGGCGTTATACACCACCTTGGAAAGGCGTCTGTCTCCCCTTGCGAGAAGCGCCTCTGCACGTGACACCACTGCCTCGTGATAGGAATACTCTATGCGGCGCGAGGTGATACAGCTTTTGAGGTATTCCTGCTTTCTTCGAAGCTCCTCCAAGCTGTTCTGACCCACCCGCTGAAAGGGTGTGAAGGGTTTGGGCACAAAGCAGGAAACGCTCACCGTAACCTTTACATGCTTGCCCTTCATACGTTTTGGGTTATGGTAAAACTCGTCCACCACTTTTTCGGCAAGCTGTGCGATGCCCTTTAAATCCTCGTCGGTTTCGGTAGGCAGGCCCAACATGAAGTAAAGCTTAACCTGGTCTCTGCCCGATTCAAATGCCATTTTTACCGAGCGCATAAGGTCTTCTTCGGTGATACCTTTGTTAATGCGGTCGCGCAATGCTTGCGTTCCCGCCTCGGGGGCAAAGGTAAGTCCGCTGCGTCGTATAGACATAACCTTATCCATAAGCTCCTTTGTGAAGCTGTCGAGACGCATGGATGGAAGTGAAAGATTAATTTTACGTTCACCCGTCCAATCAAGAAGATAGTCAGTCAGTCTTTCGAGACAGGAATAGTCACTTATACTCAGAGAGGTAAGAGATATTTCATCATACCCCGTATTGGCAATGGAGTTACGCGCCTGTCTGTCAAGCACCTCAGGGGAACGTTCACGCACAGGTCTGTATATCATTCCTGCCTGGCAGAAGCGGCATCCATGAGTACAGCCACGGAAGACCTCAAGCATAACGCGGTCATGTATGGCTTCGATAAAGGGAAGCACCGGTTTTTCGGGGAAAAAGGAATTGTCAAAATCCTTTATAATTCTCTTTTTTACCTTTTCGGGTGCTCCCTCGAGAGGAGAAATATTCTTTATGGTCCCGTCAAGATTATACTCAATATCATAAAGAGACGGGACATAAAAGCCCTCAAGCTGTGACGCCTTCACGAGAAACTCATGACGCGATGTGCCGTTCTTTTTGCATTCATTATACAGATTAACAAGTTCAGGAAGCGCTTCCTCCCCCTCTCCGATGGAAATAATATCGATAAAATCCGCAAAAGGTTCAGAATTATATGTACACGGTCCGCCGGCTATGACAATGGGGTCACCTTCTTTTCTTTCGATGCTGTAAAGAGGGATTCCGCCCAGCTCCAGCATGTAAAGAATGTTTGTATAACACATTTCATACTGAACCGTGAAGCCAACTATATCAAAATCGCTCAGAGCATCTCCGCTTTCCAGAGCGTAAAGCGGGATGTTATGCTTTTTCATCACCTCGCCCATATCGTTCCAGGGTGCAAAGCATCTTTCGCACCACACATTTTCCATGTTATTAAGTACACCGTACAGTATCTTCATGCCGAGGTTTGACATGCCTATTTCATATGTATCGGGGAAACAGAAGGCAAAGCGTACGTCAACCTTGTTCTTGTCCTTGATGACCTGTCCCACTTCTCCGCCAGTATATCTTCCGGGTTTTAAAACACTTTTGAGATACGGTTCAACTTTACTATACATTTTGTTCTCCTTGAATTGCGTATTTTTCGTCCACAGCTATTATTTCCAGTTCCCATGCGGGAATACACGGCTTGCGGTTAAGGTAAAGCTTATAGCTTTGCGAATAGCTTTTTATCAGCCCGGGCAGTTTATAAAGGTCATTGTTATTGTGATAAACCGACACTATGAGAACCGGGCGATTACCGGTTATCAGTTTCTTTGAACCTTCCAGTGCTTCAAGCTCGCTTCCTTCCACATCGTACTTTATAAGGTCGGCATTGTCAGTAATACTGTCAAGCGGCAGGGTCCTGATAAGCTTTTCTTTCTTTTTCTGCAAGCCCTGCGCTATATTACCAAGCGTTGTATTCATCCCAAATCCCATGTGTACCGTCATTTCTGCAGTACAGCTCCAGGCGGCATTATTATAAGCGCGGGTTTCAATTTCAAGCGTATCGGCATAAGCGGAAAGCTTTTTGAAATTCTTTTCGTCCGGCTCCATGAGAATCGCCGATTCAAGCTTCGTGTAAAGCTCAACGGCGCTTTTCAGCGTATCGCCGGTGTACGCCCCCAGATCAGCATAAGTGTGTATCAAGTCGGTACGATACAGTTTGTGGGGATTTTTTATAAGGCTGTCAGCTTCTCTCAGATATTTGAGTTTACCGCTCATTTTAAAATCCAGAATACGACAGAATACCTCTCTGCTACATTCTTCAAGCATCATCATCGCACTGTACAATTCATTATGGTGTCGGCTGTAAAAATCACTGTCAAACACCTCTGTGTAATCACCGCTGACATTTACATCGGGGGCATATAATTCATATGCTTCGGACATAGCATACAGCATTTCCACAGTTTCGCTCTGACGTGAAGCGAATGCCACAAGAATTATGAAATCTGCGTACTCCGCCTTCACTTCACTGAAGGATTTAACCCTCTTTCCGCGAAAGAGCTGACCGCGCACAAAGCCGTCACTGGCAAAAATATCACTAAACCCTATATTTTTATTTTCCAGCACGGTTATGATTTTTTCAGCACCGTCCCCCATTCCGTAAATCAGTATGGGTTTATCGTTGCTTTGAAGATATTCCCACAGTGTACAGTCGGGAGATTCGTTCAAAAATTGTCTTAAATTATCCATATTCTTATTTTTTCGTTTTTATTTTCTCATTCGGGCTTGATTAAATTCTGCTTTCTTGCTATAATAGATTGATCCTTGACATAGGAATCTATCCATTCGGGAGTTGTTCTCTCATATACCGTAATGCGATTAAGCGAATAAAGACTGCTACCGGGGCGAATGTAGTTGACACCCTTTTTGGTCGTCATGGTGATTTTGAATCCGAGTTCTTTTAAAACCGACTCGGTTATATCGTTCTTCAGACCGTAGGGGTAACAAAACAGTACATTATTATTGCCTACATTAGTTTCGATGAGGTACTTGTTTTTATAAACGTCCGCCTTCAGCTTCCGGCGGTAATCCGCTTCACTTTCACCTATAACGCTCAGCACGCCGTATCTTCCGTCGGGATTAAACAGCGGGCTGTCAAAGGGTGTGGAGTGCATATCGTAGCTATGATTCTGTATTTCAATAAGACCGCTTTCGTACATCTTTTTGGCGGTTTCCCACGAAAAATGGGGAGTTATTGGGGTGGTACCGTCCAGGCGCGTGGTTTTGCCGACAGACCAGCCCACAACAGAAATCACAGCGGGCATATCCAGTTTTTTGAGCACCTCATATGCCATGAGATAGTTACTTTCGTAACCGTCGTCAAGTGTTATGAGAAGCGGTTTTTCCGGCAAATCGTTACCGTATTCCGCGTAGTTTATAAGCTCACGCATGGTTATTGCGGTATATCCCATATCCTTCATTCCGCGAAGCTGATTTTCAAATGCCGCTACCGTGACGGTCATGTCATTATCCACCGGAATGTCGGAAAAATTATGGTACGTGAGTACCGTTACTATTCTGCTTTCTTCCCGAGGAACAGCGGCATAGTCACCGCTTATAACCGCAGGAAAAAACAGGCTAAGTGCTGCAAGCAGCATCATAAATTTACTCATTGATTCACTCCGTCGATTTTATTGCTTTTATTATTATACTATAAAACTAAGATTATATCAAGATAAAAATGTAAACGTTGAGGTACTGCATGAAAAAAAATATCGTTTGGAGCAAAAGTCCCGTGGAAAGACAAGAGCGCGAAGCTATTCTCGGGCAAAAAGGCATGATACTGTGGATGAGCGGTCTGAGTGGCTCGGGCAAATCCACAATAGGTCATCTTGTGGAAAAAAAGCTGACGGAAAAAGGCAGACTTGTCTCTTTTCTTGACGG
Source organism: Oscillospiraceae bacterium (assembly GCA_015065085.1). NCBI lineage: Bacteria > Bacillati > Bacillota > Clostridia > Eubacteriales > Oscillospiraceae > Oscillospiraceae bacterium. The sequence goes on from SVQW01000021.1 coordinate 5,780, forward strand.
CGACAACCTCAGATTCGGGCTCAATTCAAATTTGGGGTTTTCACTGGAGGACAGAGCCGAAAATGTACGCCGTATAGGCGAAGCCGCACTGCTTCTGGCAGACAGCGGAATTATTGTAATTGCGGGTGCGGTTTCTCCGCTGTGTGAAATGCGTAACGACGTAAGAAGGCGTGCGGCTGAATGTGGTATACCCTTCTGCGAGGTATATGTAAAGGCAGAGGTGAAGGATTGTGCACAACGCGATCCGAAGGGGTTGTATGAGCGTGCTTTCAAAGGAGAAATAAAGGATTTCACAGGTGTTTCGTCCCCGTATGAAGTTCCTGAAAATCCCGAGATAACGCTGGATACAACAGCATTTACCGCCCAAGAATGTGCATTTGAGTTATTCACATACATAAATAAGTTTCAGTATGACTCTCTTCTGAACAGCAAAGTTGTAAAGGAGTGTGTACGCGCGGCAATGCTTGCAGGCAAAGAAATAATGCAGGTGTATGAGAGCGCCGATTTCGGAGTGGAGATAAAAAGCGACAACTCTCCCCTGACACTCGCAGACAAGCGTGCCAACGCGGTTATAACGGATATTCTTTCAAAAAGCTTTCCTCAGTATGCAATTCTTTCGGAAGAAAAAGCCGACGATCTTTCGCGGCTCAACGAAGATTTCTGTTTTATAGTCGATCCGCTGGACGGCACAAAGGAGTTTATAAAACGTAACGGTGAATTCACCGTTAACATAGCTCTTTCATATCTGGGCAAGAGCATTATGGGGGTAATTTACGTGCCCGTAAGCGGCGATGTTTACTATTCATGCGACCAAAAAGGCTCGTTTTTGCAAAGCAATGTAAGTGATATGGAGCAAATAGAGTTTTTCGATGCGCAGTATAAGATAAAGGTGTCGGATAAAAAAGACAACCTTACGGTTATGGCAAGCCGTTCCCATTCGGATGAGAAAACCGCAAAAATGCTTGAAGATAACAAGGATAAAATCGGTACTACCGTCTCGGCGGGAAGCTCATTGAAGGGTTGCTACATTGCTTGCGGTAAATCCGATATTTACTATCGCTTCGGTCTTACCAGCGAATGGGACACTGCCGCAATGCAGAACATTGTGGAAAACGCAGGAGGAATCTTTATGCAAACCGACGACACCCCAATGCGTTACAACCGAAGTGACATACTCAACCGCAAAGGTTTCTATATCCTTAATAACCCGGATAATAAATTCATGATTTAATTGCAAAAAAACATTATCAATTTGTAAATATTTTATAATCTTTCAACAAAACGTTTGACAAATATGACAAAATGATATATAATATCTTGTGATATACGGATAAAAATTGTCAATTTTTATCCGCATGTCTTTGTATTCAAATCTAAAAAGGATTAATGGCTCGGTTTTATCGGCCTTTGTGTGTTATGCCTAAATTTTTTCTTCCCAACGGGAGCATCGATGCCGACGTTATACCCGAAACCATTTCCATAACGGGAAGCGATGCTTACCACCTTTCCAGAGTACTTCGTGCAAGAATAGGCGAAGAGCTTACTGTATCTGATATGCGAAGGCGTGTATTCAAGGGAAGCATAACGCATATCAGTGACGATGAGGTGATTATAGCCGTCACAGATGTCACCAAGGAGCAGGCGGAGCCCACTGTGGAGGTTACTCTTTATCAGGCGCTTGTCAAGGGTGACAAATTCGATACTGTCATACAAAAATCCGTGGAATGCGGTGTGAACCGTATTGTACCGGTGGTTTGTGAGCGGTGCGTGGTCAAGCTGGATGAGCAAAGCGCACAAAAGAAGCTGACGAGGTGGCAGAAAATTGCCGATGAAGCGGCAAAGCAATGCGGACGCGGCATACTCCCCCGTGTAGAATTTCCCGTGACCTTCAATCAAGCCGTGGAAGCCATGAAAAAAGATGACTTTCCGTTTATGTGCTACGAAGGCGACGATGTTATCCCGATAAAGCGGCTGCTGAGCGAAAAAAGTGCTTTCTCTTACTCGTTTCTTATCGGACCCGAAGGTGGTTTTTCCTCTGCCGAATGCGATATTGCGCGAGGCACAATACCTTTGTGCGGACTGGGCAAGCGTATACTCCGCACCGAGACAGCGTCAAGCGTTGTTTTATCCTGCATCATGTACCATACCGACAATTTATAATTGCGTTTTATTCAAATAACACAAACTACGGCTTCACAAGGTGATGCCGTGAAGTTGAAAGGAGCCTTTCGATGTCCAACAGATTATTTCAAGGAATAATCCACCAAATGAAAGACACGGTCAACCGCACCATAGGTGTTGTTGATGAAAACGGCGTTGTTATATCCTGCAACGAGCTTGTAAAGATAGGAGACACCTTTGAAGGTGTTCGTGACGAACATCCCTTCAACGGCGGATTTGTATGCGAGGGCGCCACATTCAAGCCCATAGGTGTACACGGCAAATCCGAGTATCTTGCTTTTGTTGACGGTGATGACAGCATCGCCGACAGTATTTCCTCTGTTCTCAGCATAACTCTGGGCAATCTCAAGGAAATGCATGATGACAAATACGATAAAGCAAGCTTTATCAAGAACATTATCAACGACAATATTCTCCCCAGCGATATTTACATAAAAGCAAAGGAACTTCACATGGACCACAATGTTCCCCGTGCGGTGTTCCTCATCAAGTTTTTCGGCAAGGGTGATATTGTACCCATTGACCTTATACAGAATCTCTTCCCCGACAAGGCGAAGGAATATGTCATAAGCTCGGGTGAAAACGAAGTTGCTCTCATAAAAGAATTCAAAAGCGATGTTGAGCCCGAGGAGCTGGACAAGATCGCAAAGAACATTTCCGACACCGTCAATGCGGAATTTTATCTTCGCGTAACGATAGGCATCGGCACTGTTGTCAGCAACATAAAGGATCTTGCGCGTTCCTACAAGGAGGCACAGGTATCTATCGAAGTCGGAAAAGTGTTTGATATCGAAAAAACAATTATAAACTACGACAATCTCGGTATAGGACGTCTTATATATCAACTTCCCACCACGCTGTGCGAAATGTTTCTGCATGAAGTATTCAAGCGCGGAACAATTGAAAACCTTGACCGCGAGACTCTTATAACCATTCAGGCGTTTTTTGAAAACAACCTCAATGTTTCCGAAACCTCAAGAAAGCTGTTTGTACACCGTAACACCCTTGTGTACCGCCTTGAGAAAATACGCAAAATAACAGGGCTTGACCTGCGCGAGTTTGATAATGCAATAACCTTTAAGGTTGCTTTGATGGTCAAAAAGTATCTTTCGTCCAAAAACGGCAAATTTTAAAGGTAAGGAAATATGATAGAATTCAATAATGTCACAAAGGTATACGAAAACGGCACAAAGGCGCTGGACAATGTTTCTCTGCGTATAGAGCAGGGCGAATTTGTTTTCATAGTCGGTGCTTCCGGTGCGGGAAAAACCACTCTTACAAAGCTTCTTATGTGTGAAGAGCGTCTCTCGAGCGGTACACTCAATGTAAACGGCTATAACCTTTCCAGAATACCTCAGCGTAAGATACCATTTCTCCGACGTACCATGGGCATGGTGTTTCAGGATTTCAGACTTCTGCCCAACATGACCGTCGGTGAAAACGTCGCCTTTGCGATGCGTGTTATCGGAGAGCCCAAGAAGGTTATAAACACCCGCGTGAAAAACTTTTTGCGTCTTGTGGGGCTTTCGGATAAAATAAACGATTACCCCAGACAGCTTTCAGGCGGTGAAAAACAGCGTGTCGCGCTCGCAAGAGCACTGGTAAACCGTCCGTCAGTTATAATAGCGGATGAGCCTACCGGCAACATCGACCCTATAATGAGTTTTGATATGATAAAGCTGCTTTTGAAAATCAATTCTCTCGAAAACATGACAGTGGTTGTTATCACTCACGAAAGAGACATTGTAGATGCCTTCAACAAGCGTGTTATCACCATCAGCGACGGCTGTGTAATAAGCGATAAGACGGGAGGTATGTTTGAATGAACAACAAGCCTTCACAAAACTCAAATAAGAACCGGAAAGCTTCAAAAAGAAAGTACAGTATGATGTATTTTCTTAAGCTTGCCATAACGGGTATCACCAGAAACAGCGTAATGTCACTGGCTTCCATACTTGTACTCACCTCCTGCCTGGTGGTAATGGGCAGCTTTTGGGTAGTGACAGAAATCATTAATGACAACATGTCACTTCTTGACGGCTACAACAAAGTTGTTGCGTTTGTGGATTATGATGCAGACGACATAACCATTGCCAGCATAAAGGAAAAACTGTCAACACTGCAGACAGACGGATACATAGAATCCTTTGAGTTTGTTTCACGCGATGAAGCACTGGAAAATGAAAAATCAAAGTACGGTGAAGATTACAAGGAGCTTTTCGAAAACTACCTTGATGAAAATCCTCTGAAGCATTCATACCAGATTACTTACACCGAGGGAATAAACGTTCAGGATCTGGTGTACCGCATACAGCAGATAGACGGTGTGTATAATATATACAACCGAGTTGATATTGCGGAAAATATCGAAAATCTCAAGAGTGCCGCAACATTTATTTTCTCATGGCTTTTGATACTGCTGTTCGTGGTCTCTATGTTTGTTATCGTAAATACAATAAAAGCATCGGTTTATGTACGACGCGAGGAAATAAGCATAATGTCATGTGTAGGTGCTACCGGTTTCTTTATCACCTTCCCCTACATGATTGAAGGCTTTATTATAGGTATCCTGTCTTCCATCTTCGCGTTTTTCTGTCAAATGTACATCCACAAATATATGCTCACCGATATAATAGGCAGCTACGGTGTTATTCAGATAATGCCCTTCTCGCAGGTTCAGTGGCTTTTCATGGGTGCATTCCTGTTTATAGGTATTGTAACCTCCGTCTTGTGCAGCATCATACCCGTAGGCAAATACAGAAAAGTATAATCAAAAACATTTTATGCATTATTAAGAAAGGAAGCGGCGGCAATACATATTGTCACGCAACATTCGGTTATGTCAGTTAATGTTGGTATTCTCGGTCTTGCTCACGGACACGTTCAAAATTACGGAAAAAGATGGGTAGACGACCCCTCCATCGGAGTAAACATCGTTGCAGCATGGGATCACGACAAGGAACGCCTTGAATCCGTCCGAGCAACACTGAAATATGAAAAAGAGGAAACTGCAGAAAGTCTGCTCGCAAGAAAAGATATTGATGCTGTTGTTATTTCCTCCGAAACAAGTCTTCATGCCGAGCTTGTAATCAAGGCGGCACAGGCAAAAAAAGATATAATTCTTTACAAGCCCATGGCGCTTACACTTAAGCAGGCCGATGCAATCGTTGAAGCTGTTGAGGAAAACGGCGTCCGTTTTACAATGGGTTATCAGATGCGTGTTGACCCTCAGAATCAGAAAATAAAAGAACTCATTAAAGAAAAGACCATCGGTGAAACATACATGTTCCGCAGACGTCACGGTCTGGGCACCCACCTCTGGCCCGGATTTGAAAACACCTGGCATGTTTCTGCGCAGTACAACCGCGATATTTTTGCCGACGATTCCTCCCACCCCATTGACCTTACCAACTGGATTTTCGGTCTTCCAGAAACCGTAATGGCTGAAATGACCACCATGAATTCCAATGGTATACGCAACGATACGGCTGTGGCTGTATTTAAGTATCCCAACGGTATGATTGCAGAAATATCCCTCTGCTTCGCCTGCACTGCTTCCGAAATAACCACAGAGGTTTACGGCTCCAAGGGTGCTGTTCAGCAGTACTTCGGTGACGCCACCTCGTGTCAGACATCGCGTCCCCGCAAGGAAGGTACAGCGGGATTGAAGTGGTTCATAAACGGCGATGCAAACTGGACCGAAAGCGACATTCCCACTCCCGAAGCACACGGAATGCGTATAGGCGACCAGGCGATACATTTCGCCGAATTTCTCCACGGCAAGCGCGAGCCGATTTGCACCGCACGTCAAGGAAGAGATTCTCTTCGCATGGTACTGGCGTGCTATCTGTCTTACCGCGAAGGTAAACGAGTACGCATAGACGATCCAAGAGTTTACGAAATCTGATATTGAAATGAACAGAAAAATATCATTGGGGGCAGCACTGGCAATAATGCTTCTCGGGGTGCTGATAACCTTTCAGATAACAGTCATTTCGGTTGACAAGCAGTATTCCGAAAAGCTTGCCGAAATAACTTCCAACCAGATAAATTACCAGAAGCTTTCCACCATCGATCAGACCGTACGACGCAACTTTGTAAAGCCCATTGACGAAGAGGCGCTTGAAAATCAACTTATCACCGGCTATTTTAAAGGACTCGGTGATAAGTATTCCTATTATATGACCCCGAACGAATATGCCGCGTATCTTTCGCTTTCGTCGGACAAGAAGGTCGGAATCGGAATCACCGCAAGCTACGACATTGAAAATGATGCCATTGCTGTTTACAGTGTCGTATCCGGCTCACCTGCCGCGACAAGCGGCATTACCGCGGGAGACCTTATAATCGCCGTTGACGGGAATAGTGTAAGCGATGTGGGCTATCACAGTGCGGTCGAAATGGTTTCGGGCGAGATTGGTTCGGTATGTACGCTGACAGTTCTTTCCGGAACAGGGCGCAAAGTCCGGAAGGACGTTAAGGTAACTCGTGCTCAAATCGAGATACAGTCCGTATTTTCGCGTATGATAGATGAAAAAATCGCATATGTTTCAATAAGTGAATTTTCCGAAAGCACGGCTTCTCAGTTCATTTCCGCCATGGATAATCTGATAGCTTCGGGAGCGCAAAGGTTTATTTATGACATACGTTCAAACCCCGGCGGCGAATTAGACAGTGTGAGAGCTGTTCTTGACTATCTGCTTCCTGAGGGACCCATTATACGCATGTATTCGGCAGACGGAACGGAAACATCACTCCAAAGCGATGCAAGATGCGTCGATTATCCTTCTGTAACTCTTATAAATATAGCTACCGCAAGTGCCGCAGAGCTTTTTGCCGCCGCGCTTAAGGATTACGGTATGACAACACTGGTCGGCGAAACCACTTTTGGAAAAGGTTCAATACAAACCACTATCACACTGCCCGACCGAAGCGGTATAACACTTTCCACAGCTATGTATTCTCCGCCCAAGAGCGACAGCATAGAAGGTGTTGGTGTAAAACCCGATATTGAAATCAAGCAAGATATTTACAACGACCTCAATCTGATTGACACACTGACAGATACTCAGTTAAAAAAAGCCATTGAACTTTTAAGCGATAATAATTGAAAGGATTGATATACAATGAAAGACGAGCACGTTTTATTAACCCAGGAGGGATATGACAAATTAAAGGCCGAATATGACTACCTCCGTCTCACAAGACGCCAGGAAGTAATAAACGCCATCAAGGTGGCAAAGGCTTTTGGTGACTTATCCGAAAACAGCGAATATGACGAAGCAAAGAACGAGCAGGCAGAGGTCGAGCACAAGATTGCCGAGCTGGAGGTCATGCTCAAAAATGTTAAAATAATTGAAAAAACCTCCACTTCCGTTATTTCCATGGGAAGCACCGTAAAGATTTACGACTGCGAATTTGAGGAAGAAATGACATACACCATCGTTGGCTCCGCAGAAGCCAATCTTGACGAGGGACAGATTTCCGATGAATCCCCCATCGGTCACGCATTGCTGGGCAAAAAAGCTGGCGACATTGTAGATGTTGAAACTCCCGGCGGAGTTATCAAAATAGAAGTTTTGGAAATTCAGTAAGTGACAGGAGAAGAAAATGGCAGAAGGAATGAACAATGTCCCCGCTACCGAGGGCGAAGAAAGCGTAGGAAGCGTACTGGAGGTACGCAGAAATAAATTATTCGATTTACAGGCGGCAGGAAATGACCCCTACATGGAAGTTAAATATGAGGTCAATGCTTACGCCGCGGACATAAAAGCAAATTTTGAAGCAATGGAAGGTCAAACAGTATCCATGGCAGGACGTATTATGTCCCGCCGCGACATGGGTAAGGCGAACTTCTTTGACATTGCCGATTCCACCGGCAGAATTCAGGTATATATAAAACTTGACGATGTTGGCGAAGAGCTGTTTTCAGCTTACAAGAAATGGGACATCGGCGATATCGTCGGTCTTGTAGGTAAAGTATTCAAATCAAGACGCGGCGAAATTTCCATCCATACAGAAACCGTAAAGCTTCTTTCCAAATCCCTGCGTCCACTGCCCGAAAAGTTCCACGGTCTTAAGGATCAGGATCTGAGATACCGTCAGAGATATGTTGACCTTATCGTAAATCCCGAGGTTCGTGATACATTTGTAAAGAGAAGTGAGATTCTCCGCGAGTTACGCGCTTTCCTGGATTCAAAGGGATTCCTTGAGGTTGATACCCCGGTTCTCCACACTCTGGAGATTGGCGCAGCGGCACGTCCTTTTGTGACCCACCACAACACTCTTGATATTGACATGTATCTGAGAATCGAAACCGAGCTTTACTTAAAGCGTCTTATCGTAGGTGGCTTTGAGAAGGTATATGAGGTTGGACGTATTTTCAGAAACGAGGGCATGGACATAAAGCACAACCCCGAATTTACATCCATTGAGCTGTATCAGGCTTACATCGACTATCACGACCTTATGGATCTTGTTGAAGAGATGTACACCACCATCACCAAGAAAATATGCGGCAGTGATGTTATCACCTATCAGGGCACCGAAATCAACATGGCTTCTCCCTGGGAACGTCTTACTATGGCTGAATCCGTCAAGAAATATGCAGGTGAAGACTACGACAGCTGGGAAAGCGACGAGGCAGCACGCGAGGTTGCCAAGAAGCGTCATGTTGAAGTTGAAGACAACGCAACCAAGGGTGATGTGCTTATAGCATTCTTCGATGAATTTGTTGAAGAAAAGCTGATTCAGCCCACCTTCATTTACGATTATCCCGTTGAAAACTCGCCTCTTGCAAAACGCAAGAAATCCAATCCCGCTTTCACCGAGAGATTTGAATTCTTTATCTATGCGCGTGAAATGGGTAATGCTTTCTCCGAGCTCAATGACCCCATCGACCAGCGTCAGAGATTTGAAAAGCAGGTTGCTGCAAAGCGCGCCACCGGTGCAAACGCAGAGGTTGACGAGGATTTTATCAACGCACTGGAATACGGTATGCCTCCCACCGGCGGTCTGGGCTTCGGCGTAGACAGACTTGTAATGCTTCTCACCGACAGCTATTCCATCCGCGATGTTCTCCTCTTCCCCACAATGAAACCGCTTGACAAATAATCCACCATATATAGTTTTGAGAGGGTTATTTATAACAACATCTTGTGTTTTTGTAACAATGGCAATGTAGATTTACCAAATTATTTACCAAAAAATTTATTTAAAAGCACACGATATAGTACGAAATAAGCACTATCTTTTACGGATAGTGCTTTTTCAATGTCCTGTTTTATTAAATTGAAGTGTC
>SVQW01000022.1 GCA_015065085.1 Oscillospiraceae bacterium
GATTTCTTCGGTGCTGAAGGCTTTTATATCTTCTGATTATTTTCGCCTATTTTTCTATGCCTGCTTTTTCCGCAGGCTTATTTTTTTGCGTCTTCTGGTTTCGAGGAATTTCCTATAAAGTAAAAAAGATTGACATTTTATTCTTCTTGTGATAACATAATAAAGCACTTTTGCAGTGCACAGAATAATAAGCGGATGTGGCGGAATTGGCAGACGCGCTAGGTTCAGGTCCTAGTGAATGCAAGTTCATGTGGGTTCGACTCCCGTCATCCGCACCATAACTCCACTCTTATTTTGATACAATGAGAGTGGAGTTGTTTTATGTCAAAATCTTTTTTTCATGGATGTTCGTTTGCTAAATTGTACATTTGACGTTTTTCTTAATGAGGACAATACAAAAAGCCGCCTTATTCGGCGGCTGTCTTGCAAAGAGTAGAAGCGTCCGCTAAACTTACTTATTTTATCACGGCAGTTTTCTTGGAAGTAAGCAACGGTACAGCTTTAATTCGGGACGTAATTCGGGAAAGAAGAAATACAGAAACGGTAATTGCATTCGGCGGTTAATTGTAGTATAATGTAGAACTGTATTAAAGGTTATCTTCAGAAGAAGGCGTATGCATGGATAAAATCAATGAATTTAATGAGCCCCTTATAAGAAAGGCTCCCTTTCTTGATATGACAGACCTTTACACCGTTCCCGGCTCGGCACAGCAGGTTATTGCTTCTCTTTCAAATCATCCCGAAGCACAAAGGCTCTTTGAAGCTGAAATTGCTTACAGCCGTGGTGATATTGAAAAGGTTTTTGAGCATTCAAGCTATTTTTTAGAGCATCATTCGGGTATGTATGCCGTGGTTTCCGCAGGTATGCTTCTTGCTCTTGTTGCTATGTGGCAGGGTGATGTCACGCTGTGGAATAAGGCAAAGGTACATATCTGTGAGGCTCCCGTAAAGGATGATAATGACAGAGATATTCTTTCTCTTTCCCTTGCCTGTGTGGACAGTGCCATCCGTGACCTTAACGATTATCCCGAATGGTTCACACACGGGCAGTTTGAGCATCTCCCCGCTGATTCGCACCCTGCCGCAAAGGTGTTTTATGTTAAATATCTGTTAGTTCTTGCTCAGGAAATGGCAAAGGGCGAATTTACTCTGCCTGATGTCACGGGTATGGGACTTATGAAAACCATACCTTATATAACAGAGCCGCTGATTGCACAGACAGTAGCTGCAAAAACAGTTATACCGGAAATTTACCTTCGTTTGCTTGTTGCCGTTGCTTATCATCAGACGGGTGAAGAAGAAACGGCAATAAAGCATATTGATAAAGCAGTTGCCCTTGCACTTCCCGACGGACTTTTAGGCATTCTTGCTGAGCACCGCAGACAGTTTGACTATCTTCTTGACGACAGACTCCGCCTTGCAGATGAAGAAGCCTATCAGAAATATCTTAATTTACATAAAACTCTTCTTGACGGCTGGACGAAGCTTCACAACACAGTGCTTAAACGCAACATTTCAACGGAGCTTACCGTTCGTGAAAGACAGATTGCAAGGCTTGCCGCCTACGGCTGTTCAAACACGGAAATAAGCAGACGATTAAAGATAAGCGAAGCCTCTGCCAAAAAGGCTCTTTACGATGCTATGAATAAAACAGGTGTCAACAAAAGAAAGGAGCTTGGAGCCTTTGTTTAAAACTGAATAATTTTAATTTGCAACTGCTTTTTTTAGCGGTTGCAATTTTTTTTGAAAAAATCGTTTATTATTCCAAAACGGAACCAAAACAGCCGTTTTCGGAAAAAAAACTATACTTTTTTGGACCAAAAAGTTACCCCGCAAAGGAAAAAAATAGTATATAATAATGTCAACACAGATTTCAGCAGGGCGATTTTCCTGCAAGGGAGGTATAAAAATGGGAAACAAAATCCGTGACGGTGACATCTATAAAGTTGCTGTTATTTCAGATAACCGTTTCACTATCCGCTACGGCTACGGGACGGATGCAGAGCGTGAAAATTGGGAGCCGACTCCCATATATCCCGATTTTATATCCGAGCCCGTTTACACGGCAGACGGTTTTCCCTTTGCAACGGCATTTCAGGATATTTGTCAGCATTATAAAATCAAACCCGACAATAACGGCGAAAGCTGGTGTGATAACTGCATATACTTTGATAAGCGGGAGGATTACATCGGCCTTTGCAAATGCGAACAGCGACGGCGTGAATAGAATAAGAAAAAAGAAAAATTATAACTATATAAAAACAACTTCCCAAAAGGAGATGAATCAAATGAACAAAACCTTAAAGAAAACCCTATCAATCATCCTCACAATCTTAATGCTTGTGACGAGCGTACCCTTTGCCTTTGCGGCAGATACACCCGTAGCGAAAATCGGTGATGTTGAGTACACAGATTTTGACGAAGCACTTTCAAATTGGGTTGACGGCACAACGCTGACACTGCTGGCTGATGTGATGAATTTGACGGATTACATCCAAACTACCGCTAAGGGCTTGACTCTTGACTTGAACGGACATACTCTCGCTTCTGCTGACACTTGGACACTTAGAGTTTGGGGCGCTTCCGAATTGACGATTCGGGATAGCAAGGGCAACGGCAATATCAATGGTCGTGTGGATGTTGGTTGGACTAATGATGGTGGTCCCGGCACACTGCTTTTGGAAAGCGGCACACTGGAAGAGGTGGGAGTTTCCGGTATCTTTACTATGACCGGAGGCACCATCCAAAATGAGAGTGGCGCTGCGCTCGATGTTAACAACGATACCGATACGGTACTGATCACCGGTGGAGAAATCTACGGAAGCACTTACGGTATTTGGATTAGTTCCGGCAACGTTATCATCAGCGGCGATACGAAAATCACCGGTGCCGGTCAATATGCAATATGGTCTTATTTCTCCACAGAGGCAGTCATATCAGGAACACCGACCATAAGCGGCGGAGCCGGCGAATTTGACTTGAGAAGTAAGATCACATTGAACACCCAGCCTGCCGATGGTGAAACATGGCGAGTGAAAATTGACACGGAAGAAATTACAGACGGCATATTCGCAGTCCCCGGCGAAGGTATAACCCTTGATATAGGCAAATTCGCTTCTGCTATGGATGGCTATGAAGTAAAGCAGAACGCAAAGGGTGAATTGCTCCTGTGTAACCATACCGAGCAGACGGCTGCATCCAACGGAGACGGCACACACAATACCACCTGTAACTGTGGTGAAGCAACCTTTGACACGAATGTGGCTTGTTCGGGCGGTGTGGCAACCGATACGCATCAGGCTTATTGCGAGTATTGTAACGCTCCTTACGGTGAAGTGAATCCCGACGTGCATTGTGATATTTTTGCTGTCAATATGACAGCAGAGCAACTGCAATCTGATTTGTTGGAACTGCTTAATGCAGGTAACACCGATATTTCTATCGTTCTTGCAGCAAAGGCAGACGAAGAAATGTTCACCGCCATCAATACGGCTTTTTGCAGCTCCACTGCCGCTGCAGGCAGTGTCAACCTCACCATTGCCGGGGCGCAGGCTGTTTCGAATATTACGGTCTTAACTCCGGATGGACCGAAAATCCCATTGGCATTGAAAACCCTCACACTCCCCGGTGCAACAGCGTTGGATATGGAGGCTATCACGTATGTTTCGAATTTGGAGGCGATATATCTTCCCAATGTGACCAGTATCGATGCTTGGGGCCTTGATGGACTGGATGCTTTAAACAAGCTTGTGCTTTCCGCAGAAGGAGCCATCACATTCAGAGATTTTAATACGATAGGTCTTCCTTTTGCTAACATTGACTTGACGTTGCACTGCAACAAGAAAAATGATGTTACGGATGGCACCATATGGCAGGGCAAAACTTGGAAGTCTATCGGCTTTACGCACAACTATACCGATGGCATTTGCAGCGTCTGCGGTGAAGCCTGTGACCACAAAGACAGCACTCACACCACTGCCACCGACGAGGGTAATGGCATCCACAGCTTCGAATGCTCTGTGTGCGGCAAAACCGTCAGCGAAGCCCACAACTACAAGTCCGGCACTCCCGCTGGCGCTTGTGTTTGCGGCGCGGAATGCCCCCACAGCAGTTTCGACTCTGCTACCGGTAACTGCACGGATTGCGAAACCTCGCTTGCCATCGCAAAGGTCGAGACCGGTGAAACCACCACCTATTATCTGACGGCTGATGAATTGCGAACGGTGATAGAAAATAATTATGCTGACCAAGCCATTACCCTGCTGGCAGATCTTGCAATAAAAGATACCATCATCATTGAAAATTCTGATGGAACAAAGAATACCCTTGACCTGAACGGACATACCCTCATATGTAGTGATCCTATTTGGGGGCGTATCCTGCTCGAATATGGCGAATTAGAAATTACCGGTACCGGTTCCATCAATATTTTTATGAGCGCTAATGATGAAGGTACGAAAATCGTTGTTGGCAGCGGTGTTACCCTGAACAATTCTTTGCGCAGCGCGTATGGTGGCGTTCTTGAACTGACCAATGCGACGATTCCCGAAGCCGGTCTGAATGTTATACTGTATTCCGATTATTGGGACCCCACTACATACAATGTCAGCGATGTTCTCAAACTGCCTGCGGATTATTACTTCTTCGTGGACGGCAAGGCAGTATCCAGCTACTCCGGAGAGACCGAGGGAACGGTGCTGAAACACGCGGATCATAGTTACACCTACACCGACAACGGCGACGGTACGCACGATAAGGCTTGCTCCGACTGTGGTGATGTGGTAGTAAATAACGAGAATCACACCCTGACCTATTCCGCAAACGGAAATATCATTACAGAGTCTTGCTCCGCAAACTGCGGTTACACCGGCACCGCTACCATCGGCGCAGAGGGCAAGACCTATGACGGCAATGCGGTTGAGGTTGTCGTTTCCAAGACCGGCTCTTTGGAAAATACGATTATTCCCGTTACCCTTACCAAGGACGGCGAAGCCTTTACCGGCGAACCTGTGAATGCAGGCACCTATACCGCTTCCATTAGCATGGGCGAGAACGAGAATGCCGTTGTGGCAAGCGTAGAGTTCATCATTGAAAATGCAAACCCGGTCATCGCAGCGGCACCCACCCCCGATACGCTGACCTACATCGGCGAAGCGCAGTATCTCATCAGCGCAGGTGAGGCAGTCGGCGGAACGATGGTTTACAGCTTGACCGAGAACGGCGAGTATACCACAACCATCCCCCAAGGCACAAATGCAGGCGATTACACGGTTTGGTATTACGTTAAGGGCAATGCAAACCATAATGACAGCGCAAAGGATTCCGTGCCTGTTACCATCAAAAAAGCACCATTGACCGTAACAGCAAGCGATATAACCATCACCTACGGCGAAGCTCCCACAAATAACGGTGTTACTTACAGCGGCTTTGTTAATGGTGAGAATGAAGGAGTTCTTGGCGGTGAGCTGGCTTACACCTACACCTATACGCAGAACGGCAATGTAGGTAACTATTCGATCACACCCGAAGGCTTGACCGCTGATAACTACGAGATCACATTCGTGGACGGTACTCTGACTGTTGAACAGATAGATATTGGCGACATTATTGATGAAATGAAAATCAATCTGGAACAGTACAGCTACGTTTACGACGGAACCGAAAAGAAACCCAAAGTTACCTCTATCACTGTTGACGGTGTGACATTGACAGAAGGTACAGACTACACCGTACGCTACGAGGACAATGTTTACGTTGGAAACTATGCAACGGCAGTCATCATCTTTGAGGGCAACTACGACGGTATATTCCGCAAGTGGTTCACAATTACAAAGGCTTATTACAACTTAACTGCTCCCGCCCCCAATACACTTACATATAACGGCGAAGAACAGTATCTTGTCTCTGCAGGTATTGTCGAGGGTGCTGATTTCGAATACAGCCTTGACGGTGCAAGCTGGTCAACAAGTATTCCTCAGGCAAAGGATGTAGGCAACTACACAGTTTATTACAGAGTTCTTGCTGATGAAAACCACTATGGCATTGAGGGTACTGTTGATGTAACTATCAAGGAATGTCCTCACGAATGGGATGAAGGCGTACTCACAAGACCCGTATACGATGCAGTTCTCGGCTCAAAGGATGGTTATTACACCTACACCTGCACTCTTTGCGGTGAAGAAAAGACAGAGACTGTAAAGAGCGCCGATTACTCAGCTTATGAAGCTGTTTCAGAAGAAATCAATGCTTTACTTCAGTCTGATGACCTTACTTCCGAAGCAAAGCAGGCAATCTATTCAGCAGCTAATGAATGCGGACATCTCTCCAATGACCTTACGGAAAGCGAGCAGAATATAGTTGACGATTTAGTTGCAGAGCTTGAAAAAATCGTTGCTGATGCAGATGAAAAAATCGCAAGCGGCGAATATGTCAAGGCTGATTACACAGAAATTGACGAAGCAATCGCTTCCGTTGATGAAGCACTTGAAAATGCAACAATCAGCGAAGAAATGGCAAACGAGCTCTCTGACATCAAATCTCAGCTTGAAGCTCTTAAGGTAAATGAAAACACAAGTATGGCTGATGCGGCTGAGCTTCTTGAAAGAGTAAAGGCTGTTGCAGAAACAATGGCTGACTGTGCAAATGGCATTCACTCCTTCACAAAGTACGAAGAAGTAACTGCTCCCGAATGCGGTAAGGCAGGTCTTGAAAAA